>JBFMBH010000040.1 GCA_040755095.1 Thermodesulfobacteriota bacterium | reverse complement strand
CCGCTCCTTCCGGCAGCCGGCACCGAAGCCAAGCCAATCGCACTGTGTCCGAGGCATCGAGCCATGACCAGCAACGCAGCCGCCGATCGTCGAGCTACCAGGCCTGACATCCGTGGGGGGGCCGCTGCTGTGGGCTGAAAGCCTTCGTTCCGACCGACACGCATCAGCCGCGGCGCCTCAGCCCGCGGCTTTTTTTTTCTGCCCCTGGTGGGCGTAACGCCCCCTTCCCGTAAGGAGAAGCAGCCATGCGAACCGACATCGTCCACATGGGCGCCGGTGAGTTGACCTACGAGATCCGCAACATCGTCGCCGTCGGTGAGCGGCTGGCGGAGCTGGGAGTGGAGCTCCACTGGGAGAACATCGGTGACCCGGTGGCCAAGGGCGAGGTGATGCCCCGGTGGATGAAGGAGATCATCGCCGAGCTGGCCATGGATGACGCGACCTACGGCTACTCGCCGACCCGCGGCCTGCTGGAGACCCGGAGGTTCCTGGCCGAGCAGACCAACAAACGGGGTGGCGTCCAGATCGGGCCGGATGACATCATCTTCTTCAACGGCCTGGGGGATGCCATCAGCAAGGTCTTCGGCTTCCTGAAGCGCACCGCCCGGGTGGTGGTGCCCAGCCCCAGCTACACCACCCACTCCTCGGCCGAGGCGGCCCATGCCGAAGACCGGCCGGTCACCTACATTCTGGACCCGAACAACCTCTGGTATCCGGACCTGGACGACCTGGCCTGCCACATCCGCTACAACCCGGCGGTGGCGGGCATCCTCATCATCAATCCGGACAACCCCACCGGCGCGGTCTACCCCAAGGAGATCCTGGAGGCCATGGTGGATCTGGCGCGGCGCTGGGATCTTTTTATCATCTGCGACGAGATCTACCACAACATCATCTACAACGGCACCAGCACCGTCCCGTTCTCGGACATCATCGGCGAGGTCCCGGCCATCGTCATGCGGGGCATCTCCAAAGAGATGCCTTGGCCCGGCTCCCGGTGCGGCTGGATCGAGGTCTACAACGGCCAGCGGGACCCGATGTTCAAGCGCTACGTGCAGTCGATCTTGAATGCCAAGATGCTGGAGGTCTGCTCCACGACCCTGCCCCAGCGGGCCCTGCCCCTGGTGATGCAGCATCCCGAGTACAAGGCCTTCCTGGGTGAGCGGGTGCGCCGCTACGAGCGCTTCTCCAACATCGCGTATGACATCCTCAAGAAGGTCGACGGCCTGATCGTCAACCGCACCAATGGCGCCTTTTACATGAGCGTCGCCTTCCGGGATGGGGTGCTGGCGCCGCACCAGACCCTGCCCGTCGCCATCGCCAGTGTGCGGGCCCAGGTGGAGGCCCTGGTCCGCCAGCCCGGGGTCGCCCTGGACAAGCGCTTCGTGTACTACCTCCTGGGCGCCACCGGCATCTGCGTCGTGCCCCTGTCGTCCTTTGCCACCCCTCTGCAGGGCTTTCGCATCACCCTCCTGGAACGGGAAGAGACCGAGCTCATCCGCATCTTCGAGACCATTGCCAGTGCCATCAAGGCCTACCTCAACTCCTGAGCCGGAGACCTGCCTGCCATGCGCGGCGCCTGGATCGCCGACCTGAGGGACCTGCTGGACGCGCATGGCCACATCGCGCCGGCGGCAGGTCCGGCGCGACGGCTGGCGGAGCATTTCACGGCGATCGTGGCCATGGTGTCGCGACCGGAGCCGGTGATCCCCGAGGAGTTCCGGGTCCGCTGCCGCCGCCGTCCCGGCCGCAAGCGCTGCGCCGGCATCCTGGAGGTCGATCTCGATCCCGACACCGAGGAGATCCTGTGGTACTGCCCGCTGTGCGCCGACCACGGCCGGATCGGCAACTGGCAAGGGACGATCTGGGACCTCAGCCACGCCACCGGTGCGCCGCACTGAGCCTGCTGCCTGCTCCCCCACGTGCTGCATCCCACGATTGCGATTGAACATTGAGCCGCCAGCGTGTAAATATGATGCCTTCGCCAGAAGCCATCGCACAGCGGCCCGCGGCAGCCAGTTCGCCGGCACAGGAGGAGAGGCCAGGGGTGAGCACGATCAGGATCGCCATCGCCGGAGTGGGCAACTGCGCCAGCTCCCTGATCCAGGGGATCGCCCACTACCGGGGCAAGGACGCCGGCGAGGCGGTGGGCCTCATGCACTGGGAGATCGGCGGTTTTGCGCCCGGCGCCATCGAGGTGGTGGCCGCCTTTGACATCGATCAGCGCAAGGTCGGGCGGGACGTGGCGGAGGCCATCTTTGCGCCACCCAACTGCACGGCCCGCTTCTGTCCCCAGATCCCCAGGACCGGGGTGCCGGTCACCATGGGCCGGGTGCTGGATGGCCTTTCCGAGCATATGCGCCACTTCCGGCCGGAGCGCACCTTCCTCCTGGCGGGCGAGCCGGAGCCGGACCAGGCCAGGGTGGTCCAGATCCTCCGCGAATCGGGGGCCGAGATCCTGCTCAACTACTTGCCGGTGGGCTCGGAGGAGGCGACCCGCTTCTACGCCACCTGCGCCCTGGAGGCCGGGGTCGCCTTCATCAACAACATGCCGGTCTTCATCGCCAGCAACCCGGACTGGGCTGGTCGCTTCGCCGCCCGAGGCCTGCCGATCATCGGCGATGACATCAAGGCCCAACTGGGGGCCACCATTACCCACCGGGCCCTGACCGATCTCTTCCACAAGCGGGGGGTGCGGCTGGATCGCACCTACCAGCTCAATACTGGCGGCAATACCGACTTTCTGAACATGCTCAACCGCAGCCGCCTCGCCTCCAAGACTGAGTCCACGCCCGCGGCGGTGCTGGCGGGGCCCGGCCACCGCCTGCCGCCGGACAATATCCACATCGGCCCTTCCGACTACGTCCCCTGGCAAAACGACAACAAGGTCTGCTTCATCCGCATGGAAGGGCGCCTCTTTGGGGATGTGCCCATGAACCTGGAGCTGCGGCTGTCTGTGGAGGACTCCCCCAACTCGGCCGGGGTGGCCATCGACGCCATCCGCTGCTGCAAGCTGGCCCTGGATCGGGGCCGGGGGGGGGCCTTGCGCTCGCCGAGCGCCTTTCTCATGAAGCACCCGCCCGAGCAGTTCACCGACGATGAGGCCTTCCGCATGCTGGAGGAGTTCATCGGCGGCCGCCGGGACGACTGAGGGCCCGGCCGGTGTCAGGAATCCTGGCGGACCGTAAGCTGTTCTGACGCTTGGCAGCACGAGGGTGCTGCTGGGCAAGATCCGACCGGCCCGGCCGGCAAATCCTGCCGGCTGGCGCCAGCAGTGCCGCGGCCGCCCGACCAGCCGCCCCCTCGCCCCCCTTGACCGGGGCCTTCTTTCCCCCCGGCGCCTTTTTCCCCTACGATTGGCATGGAAATCGCAAAGTTGTCGTCCGCAGAGGGCGACCAGGGCGGCGCTGCCGCCCAGGGCTGCGGTTTTTGCTTAGGTTTTTCGTCTGAGCGGCCGATCCATGAGAGTAAAGACGGAGGGGGCGGCCTGCCGCCGCTGCAAAGAGCCATGAAAGCCATCCATGCGCAGCTTGCCGAGACGGATTGCCCGGTTCTGTCCGGGGAGGGCCCCGACCTTGCCGGTCTGCTGGCCCAGCTGGAGCGCTACAAGCAACAGACTGAGCACCTGGCCCGTTTGAACGAGCTCCATCACCGGCTGGCCGGCGCCACTGACCTGACCTCGGTGGCCGAGTCCTTTTCGGTATGGCTCATGCCCCGGGTCGAGCATTCCCTGCTCGCCTACGAAGACGGCGGCAGCAGCCGCCGGTGTCTGGTGTGCTCCAGCCATGGGCCCCAGCGCCGGCAGGAGATGGCCTGCGCCGAAGAGCTCCTCGATGAGCGCACTGGCCTTGCCGGTGCGCCGCCGGTGCCCGGCGCGGGCTTTCACTCCCATCTGTGGCCGGTGGCCCAGACCGGCAGCCAGCGGCGGCTGCTGCTCCTGCGGCGCGGCCGGCCCTTCCGGGAGGAGGAGCTGACCACGGTCCAGGAGGCGCTGCCGGTGCTGGGCGAGCCCCTGCGGCGGGCCGCGGCCTACGAGGACCTCTATGCCCAGGCGCGGCGGGATTCCCTTACCGGGCTGGCCAACCGGCGCGTCTTCGAGGAGAACGTGCCGGCCATCCTGGAAAGCGCCCGCCGGCATGGCACGCCAGTCACCCTCGCCAGTATGGATCTGGACTTCTTCAAGCTGGTCAACGACACCTGCGGCCATGCGGTCGGCGACTTGGTTCTCCAGCAGGTGGCCAGTATCCTCACCGCCCTGGTGCGCGGCTCCGATCTTCTGGTGCGGATGGGCGGCGACGAGTTCCTTCTGGTCCTGCCCAATACCGACGCCGAGGCAGCGCATCACCTGGCCGAGCGCCTGGGGCTGGCGGTGCGGCAGCTGGCGCGCCAAACCCCGGGCTGCGAACAGCTGGGGATCAGCATCGGTATCGCGGAATGGCAGCCGGCCATGAGCCGGGAAGAGTGGCTGCAGGCTGCGGACGACGCCCTCTACCGGGCCAAGGCTGCCGGCCGCCCGAAGCGTCCCCCTGAGCTGCGGTGTGTCTGAGCCGACCCTGCCGGACCGGGGCCTTCTGCTGGAGGAGGAGGCCTTTCTGATCCGCCATTCCGGGGGTGAGATCCCCGAGGTGGCCTTGCACAGCTCCCGCCACTATCTGGAGGAAGACCCGGAAGGCCCGGGCCTCCGCCTTACGGCGGACGAACAGGCCCAGTTGGCGGAGGCGGTCGTCCTTCGCTACTGCGCCATCATCCTCCGGGATCTGGATCCGGGCAACCGGGACCGCCGCCTCTACCGTGGCCTGGCCCGGGCGGCGGCCAACTGGGGACGGCTGGTCCGTTTTGCGGCCGGCCGGCAGCGGGATCTGGGAGCGGAGCGTCAGGCCTGCGGCCGGGCCCTGGTCGCTTTCCTGGCCCAGGAGCACGCCGAGGTCACCGCCGGCCGCCGTCCTCCTTCCATCAACTGCCCTGCCAGTCAGGTTGCCTGGCTGCTTGGCCAGCTGGGCTGCGATCCGTCCTTGCTGCCCGCCGACTGGCCCGGGCTGTGCCCGCGGCCAGCGCCGGAGTGAGCTCGCCTCACCCGGTCTTCTCCCCAGGTCCCCGTCCGATGCGCTCGATGAGCCCCGAGGTGGAGCGGCCCGCCAGGAGCGGGATCCGCACCACCTGCCCGCCCCAGGCCTGGACCTGCGGGGCACCGACGATGGCCTCCTCGGCCCAGTCGGCGCCCTTGACCAGGACCTGCGGCCGCAGGGCCTCGATGAGGGCCAGGGGCGTGGTCTCGCCAAAGAGCACCACCAGGTCGACGCAGCCAAGCGCAGCCAGAACCCGGGCCCGGTCCGCCTCGGTATTCACCGGCCGGCCAGGCCCTTTGATGGCCGCCACCGAGGCATCGCTGTTGAGGCCGACCACCAGGAAGTCCCCCTGGCGCCGGGCCTCCTCCAGGTACTGGACATGGCCGGCATGGAGGAGGTCGAAACAGCCGTTGGTGAAGACGATCCGGCTGCCGGCGGCCCGGTGCTCCGCCACCTGGGATGCGGCCCTTTCCCGATCCACCACCTTGCCGGCATCCGGCAGACCGTAAGGCCGCGGGCCCACGGTGTTGAAGCGCGCCCGCACCACCTGCGGCTCCTGGGGGTCCACCAGCACGCCACGGGCCTCTTCCCCCTCGCCGGCTTCGGCCAGTACGGTGCCGTCCGGGGCGATGATCTGGGAGTGGCCGGCAAAGGTGTCCATGCCGGTGCTGCCGCAGCGGTTGCCGGCCAGGACAAAGGCCTGGTTCTCGATGGCCCGGGCCCGGACCAGGGTCTGCCAATGGCTGAGCCGCACCCGGGGCCACTGGGCGACCACCACCAGGATTCTGGCTCCGGCCTGGATGGGCAGCCGGGCCAGCTCCGGGAAGCGCAGCTCGTAGCAGACGAGACCCGCCACCAGCCCGTGGGGGGTGGCCAGGGGGCCGGCGGCCGGACCGGCCACGAGATGCCGATCCTCGTCCATGGGGGCGAAGAGGTGGCGCTTGGCGATCCGGCCCAGGACCCCATCCGGCCCGACAAGGAAAAGGGTGTTGTGGAGGCCGGCCGGGGAGGCTTCCAGGAGCGAGCCGGCGAGGTGCAGCCGGTAGCGGTTAGCGATACCCGTAAGGAGGCGCAGCAGCTCCGGGGTCCGCGCCGCCAAGGCCCGGGCCTGGCGGTAGGCGAAACCGGTGGCCAAGAGCTCCGGCAGCACCACCAGGCCCGGCTCCCGGGGGGCGAGCCGGGCCAGGCCCTCCGCCAGGCGACCGAGGTTGATCTCCGGGGCACCCAGGGCGACATCGAACTGGCAGAAGCCGAGATAGGAAAAGCCGGTCATGGCAGGGTCCTGGCGGCCGCCTGGCGGCAGGGTCCGGCATCGTCATCGTCCACCCGGGCCAGGGTGAGAGCCCACACGGTTGCCGCCCCGGCCCGGCGCAGCACCCGGGCGCATTCACTCATCGTGGTGCCGGTGGTGAAGACATCGTCCACCAGGAGGATCGACTGCCCGGCCACCGAGGCACCCGGGCGCAGCCGGAAGGCGCCCCGGAGGTTGGCCCGGCGGGCAGCGCCGGAAAGGGCCGTCTGGGGCGTGGTGGGCCGCTGCCGCTCCAGCAGGTCGGGGGCGATGCGGCGGCGGGCCTGGGGAAAGAGGGCTCGGGCCAGCACCAGGGCCTGATTGAAGCCCCGCTCCCGCAGCCGCCGGACATGGAGCGGCACAGGCACAATGCGATCGGCCGCCGCCCAGCTGGCAACCTCCGGCAGTCTCGTCGCCAGATGGCGGAAGGTCGCCAGCCCCGCCCAGCTGCCGCCGTACTTGAAGGCATGAATCGCCGCGCGCACCGGACCGGTGTAGAGAAGCACCGCCCGGGCCGCGGAGAAATGCCTGCCCCCGGTCAGGCAGGGGCCGCAGGGGTGGCTGGGGCCGGCGGCATCACGGTACAGGCGGCCGCAGCCCGGGCACCACGGCTCGGCGGCCAGGACCAGCCCGTCCTGACAGGCGGGACAGAAGAGGATGGCTGCGGTCCGGCCCAGCCGGCGGCCGCAGCCCAGACAGCAGGCCGGAAAGAGCAACTCCGCCGCCGCGGCCCAGAACCCCTGCCACGGCGACGGCGCGGGTGCTGCTCCGCCTACGGCAGGTTGGCGATGATGGCGGTCGCAAACTCCGAGCACTTCAGCTCCGTGGCCCCCCCCATCAGCCGTGCCAGGTCGTAGGTGACGGTGCGCGCCGAGATGGTCTTCTCCAGGCCGGCCTGGATCATGGCTCCGGCCTCGCGCCAGCCCAGGTACTCCAGCATCATCACCCCGGACAACAGGAGCGAGGCGGGGTTGACCTTGTCGAGACCGGCATACTTGGGCGCTGTGCCGTGGGTGGCCTCGAAGACCGCGTAGCCGTCGCCGATGTTGGCGCCCGGCGCCATGCCCAGCCCCCCGACCTGGGCGGCCAGGGCGTCGGACATGTAGTCGCCGTTGAGGTTGGGCATGGCGAGCACGCTGTACTCGGCGGGCCGCAGGAGGATCTGCTGGAACATGGCATCGGCGATCCGGTCCTGGATCACCACCTTGCCCGCCGGCCTCCTGCCGTTGTGGCGCTCCCACAGCTCCTGCTCGGTGATGGTGCAGTCGGCAAACTCCTCCCGGGCCAGTTCGTAGCCCCAGTTGCGGAAGGCGCCTTCGGTGAACTTCATGATGTTGCCCTTGTGCACCAGGGTGACCGAGGGACGACCGTGGTCGAGGGCATGGCGGATGGCCTTGCGGACCAGGCGCTTGGTGCCCAGGGCGCTGATGGGCTTGATGCCGATGCCGGAGCCGGGACGGATCTTCTTGCCGAAGCGCTCTTCAATCACACTGATGATCGCCTCCGCCTCCGCCGAGCCCGCCGGCCACTCGATGCCGGCGTAAACGTCCTCGGTGTTCTCCCGGAAGACCACCATGTCCACCTGCTCCGGCGCCTTCACCGGCGAGACCACCCCCTGGTAGTACCGTACCGGCCGGACGCAGGCATACAGATCCAGCTCCTGGCGCAAGGTGACGTTGAGGCTCCGGATGCCGGTGCCGACAGGCGTCGTCAAAGGCCCTTTGATGGCCACCACATGCTCCTGGATGGCGGCCATGGTCTCCGGGGGCAGATACTGGCCGGTGGCCTTCTGCGCCTTCTCGCCGGCCAGGACCTCCCGCCAGACGAGCCGGCGCCGGCCGCCATAGGCGCGGGCCACCGCGGCGTCCAGCACCCGGGCGGTGGCGGCCCAGATGTCCGGGCCGATGCCGTCGCCTTCGATAAAAGGGATGATGGGCTGATCCGGGACCGCAATCCCGCCCCCCTGGATGGTGATCTTCTCTCCGGTCACGATTCCCTTCCTCCGTGTCGTTCTCGACCTGTTTAAGATCGGATGATGGCCAAAAGCTCGGCGGTCTTCGCCGCCATGAGGGCCGGGTTGCCCCGGGATTCCACATTGAGGCGGAGCACCGGCTCGGTGTTGGACTTGCGCACGTTGAAGCGCCAGTCGGCGAAGACCAGGCTAAGCCCGTCCAGGTCGTCCCGCGCCAGGGCCTGGCAGCCGTAGCGCTCGGCCAGCGCGACCAGGACATGGTCCGGGTCGGCGACCTTGGAATTGATCTCGCCGGAAGCCGGAAAACGGGCCATGCGGTCGGCCACCAGCCGGGACAACGGCTCGCGGCCGGCCGAGAGGATGGCCGTCACCAGGAGCCAGGGAATCATCCCGGAGTCGCAGTAGGCGAATTCCCGGAAGTAGTGGTGGGCGCTCATCTCGCCGCCGTAGGCGCCGTCCGCGGCCCGCATCGTCTCCTTGATGAAGGAGTGGCCGGCGCGGCTTAAGATCGGCCGGCCGCCGGCGGCCTGCACCAGCTCCTGGGTGTTCCAGACCAGGCGCGGGTCATGGACAATGGCCGCCCCGGGCTGCCGGGCCAGGATGGCCTGGGCCAGGAGGCCTACGAGGTAGTAGCCCTCGATGAAGCCCCCCTGCTCGTCGAAGAAGAAGCAGCGGTCGAAGTCGCCGTCCCAGGCCAGCCCGAGGTCGGCCCCATGCTGCCGCACCGCCTGGGCGGTCACCGCCCGGTTCTCCGGCAGGAGCGGGTTGGGCACCCCGGCCGGGAAGGTGCCATCCGGCTCGAAGCAGACCTGGATGAAGGTGAAGGGCAGATGCGGGGCGAGGCCGGCCAGCACCGGCCCGGCGCAGCCATGGCCGGGGTTGGCGACAATCCTGAGCGGCCGCAGCCGGGAGCGGTCCACGTAGCCCAGCAGATGCTCCAGAAAGGCGGGCCGGGTGTCCACCGTCTGGCTGTGACCGCCGCCTGGTGCTGGCCCCAGATCATTGGCCAGCACCCGGGCTTCGATCTGGGCCAGCCCGGAGTCGGCGCTCAAAGGGCGGGCGCCGGAGGTCACCAGCTTGATGCCGTTGTAGTCGGCGGGGTTGTGGCTGGCGGTGACCATCATGCCGCCGTCAGCGCCCAGGTGCCAGGTGGCGAAATACATCTCCTCGGTGCCGGCAAGGCCGATGTCCAGGACGTCCACGCCGGCGGCCGCCAGACCCTGGCGCAACGCTCCATGGATGGCGGGGCTCGACAGGCGGATATCCCGGGCCAGCACCACCCGGCGGGGGGTCAGGTGGGCGGCATAGGCCCGGGCGATCCGGAAGGCCAGATCCTCGTTGAGCTCGTCCGGGATGCGGCCCCGCACGTCATAGGCCTTGAAGCAGGGCAGGTGGGTGGTCATTTCTGGCTCTCCCGCAGGCCTCGGAGGCAGAACCCGGCTCCGGGGCAGCGTCTTGACAAGGGGAGGGTTCCTGCTATTGTGTGTCCGCCCATCGGCCGGCCGCCGGGGCGCTGGGGCTCGCACCATACCTTCCAAGCAGGTCTTCCGTCCATGAAAAAAACACTCGTCTTCCTGCCCGACAACGTCACCGCCACGGTGGAGTCGGGGGAGAACCTGCTGGCGGCGGCTGCCGGCGCCGGCGTCCACATCGATGCCCTGTGCGGCGGCGAGGGCGTCTGTGGCAAGTGCAAGGTGCGGATCGAAGCCGGCGAGGTGGAGTGCGAGCGCACCGCTCAGCTCCGGGCCGAGGAGTGGCAGACCGGCTTGCGCCTGGCATGCCGGACCCGGGTGCTGGGCGATGTCACGGTGCGCATCCCGGACCAGGTGCGGGCCAATGGCGTCGCCTTGAGCCGCCGGCCCAAGACCGTGCGGGCCATCTCGGCCCAGACCCTGGAATCCCTGGTCGGCACCTGGGACACCGATCCGCCGGTGGAGAAGCGCTTCCTTTCCCTGCCGCCACCGACCCTGGAGGACAATGTCGCCGACCTGGCCCGCCTGATGCGGGCCCTGGCCCGGGGCTGCCACGACTGCAAGGAGCCCACCTACGACCACCCGCAGCTGCTGAAAGAGCTGCCCTTCGTCCTCCGGCGCGCCAACTGGGAGGTGACCGTCATCCTGCTCCGGGGCAAGCGGGCCGAGGAGCCGGACCGGATCATCGCCATTGAGCCCGGGGATACCACCGACAAGCTGTATGGCCTGGCGGTGGATATCGGCACCACCACCGTCTGTGGCGCCCTGCTGGATCTCAAGAGCGGTCAGGTGATCGCCGAGGCCTCGGCCTACAACGCCCAGATCGGCTACGGCGAGGATGTCATCTCCCGGATCATCTACTCCCAGCGGCCCGGCGGCCTGAAGGCCCTCCAGGAGAAGGTGGTCTATACCATCAACACGGTCATCGACACCGTGTGCGCCAAGGTGCGGATCAACCCGGTGGACATCGCCTACATCATGGCGGCGGGCAACACCACCATGGCCCATCTCATGCTCGGCCTTGACCCCAAGTATATCCGGGAGGCGCCCTACACCCCGATCTCGAGCCAGTTCCCGCTCACCCGGGCGGCCGGCATCGGCATCAATGCCCACCCCTCGGTGCGGCTCTTCCTCTACCCTTCCGCCGCCAGCTATGTGGGCGGCGACATCATCGCCGGCGTCCATGCCTGCCAGCTGCACAAGAGCCGTCAGCTGACGCTGTTCATCGATATCGGCACCAATGGTGAGATCGTGGTCGGCAACGAGGAGTGGCTGGTCTGTGCCGCCTGCTCCGCCGGCCCGGCCTTCGAGGGCGGCGGTATCCGCCACGGCATGCGGGCAAGCCAGGGAGCCATCGAGAACTTCCATATCCACCCCGAGACCCTGGAGCCGATGATCGTCACCATCGGTCTCACCAAGCCCCGGGGCATCTGCGGCTCCGGGCTCATCTCCATCGTCTCGGAGCTGCTGGAGGCGGGGGTTATCGACCAGCGGGGCAAGTTCAAGCGCGGCCGCAGCCATCCCCGCATTCGGCCAGGCCTGGACGGGTATGAGTACGTTCTGGCCTGGGCCAAGGACTCCCTCCTGGGCGAGGACATCGCGCTCACCGAGGTGGACCTGGACAACCTCATGCGGGCCAAGGGCGCCATGTATGCCGGCTACGTCACCCTGCTCGAATCGGTGGGCATGACCTTCGCCGATCTGGATCGGGTGGTCTTGGCCGGCAACTTCGGGGCCTATATCGATCTCGAGCGGGCCATCACCATTGGCCTCTTGCCGGACATCGACCGGGACCGCTTTTTCTATCTGGGCAACGGCTCTCTCCTGGGCGCTCAGATCAGCCTCACCGACCATAAGCGGTTCCGGGAGCGCACCCAGGTGCACCGCCTTATGACCAACATGGAGCTCTCCGAGAGCCCTCAGTTCATGAATCATTACGTGGCCGCCCTCTTCCTGCCCCATACCGACCTGGGATTCTTCCCCACGGTCGCAGCCAAGATCGGCGGCAGCCGCTGACGGCCGCCCCCGGACAGGCGGGCGCCAGGCGGAGCCGGCACCACCCCCCCCGAGCCGGCAGGACCGAGGCCACCGGCCCCCGGCGCACCGGCTCTGTCCCTGGGGGCTGTGCTGGCCACGAGGCGTTTGCGTCCAGGACAGCGGTATGCTATCCTGCCACTCGGAATTTTGGATGCTGCCGCCAGAGCCTGCTCCGGCCTCGGCGGCAGCCCCGCCTGACGAAGCCCAGAGGTTGAGCCCATCATGGATCCGGAACAGCCCACCCACCTGCTCCTGACGCGAATCCGTCACGAGATTCTGCCCCTGTTCGAAAAGGCCATCACCGATGATGCGGTCTTCTTCGAGAACCCTTACCTGACTGGCTGCTGGCAGCGGCAAGCCTGCGACAAGACCAGCTGCCCGAGCCACGGGCGGGCGGAGCTGCGCTGCTGGCAGACGGCGGGCACCTACTGCGGTGGCACGGTTCAGGGCAGCTTTGTGGAGAAGTACAGCACCTGCCTGGTCTGCGATGTGTTCCGGGAGGCCTGTCCGACGGTGGTCGAGGAGCTGGGCGAGCATCTCAACAACATGCTCTTTCTCATGCGCAAGCAGAAGCGCCGCACCACGGAGAGCATGAAGCGGGTGCAGTATCTCAACCAGGAGCTGGCCACCTCCCTGGAGGCCCTGGATGCCAAGAACCGGGAGATCCAGGAGCTGGTGATCACCGACAAGCTCACCGGCCTTTACAACCGTCACTACCTGTTCACCGTGCTGGAGGATGAGCTGGCCCGTTTCGCCCGTGGCCGCTACCGGTTTGCGGTGCTGATGCTGGATGTGGACGACTTCAAGTCCTTCAATGACACCTATGGCCATCTGGAAGGGGACAAGGTGCTGGCGCGCATGGGGCAGGTCCTCCAGGACAGCCTGCGCCAGGCCGACCGGGCCTTCCGCTACGGCGGCGAGGAGTTCGTGGTGGTGCTGCCGGACACGGACCGGGTTCTGGCCCATGTGGTGGCGGAGCGGATCCGTTGCACCTTCCGGGCGCAGGAGCTCGGTGTCAGGCCGGAGGGGGCGCCGGCCACGGCCGTGTCCCGGACCGTGAGCATCGGCATCGCGATCAGCGCTCCGGGCCTGGACCTGCACGGCCTGCTGGCCCGGGCCGATGGTGCCATGTACCGGGCCAAGGCCATGGGCAAGGATGCGGTGGCCGTGGCCGTGGAGGAAGAGTAGTCCAGCGGAGGTGACCCATGTCTTCTGATGCGGCGGCCGGGGCCCTGAACACCCTTCTGGAGCGGATTCGCCAGGAGATCATCCCCGTTATTGAGCAGGCCATCGCCGACGACGAGGTGTGCTTTCGCAACCCCCACCTGCCCCGGTGCTGGGAGGCCAAGGCCTGCGACAAGGGCAGCTGTCCGGCCTATCACCAGGTCAAGGAGCGCTGCTGGCAGAAGGCGGGCACCTATTGCGGCGGCAAGGTCCAGGGGGATTTCGTGGCCAAGCACGGCTCCTGCGTCCGGTGCGAGGTGTTTGCCGCCGCCTGTCCCACCGTGGTCGAGGAACTGGGCGAGCACCTCAACAACATGCTGTTCCTGCTCCGGAAGCAGAAGGCCCGGGCCATGGAAGGGGTGCGCCGGGTGGAGTATCTCAACCGCGAGCTCACCAAGTCCTTGGAATCCCTGGACGCCAAGAACCGGGAGATCCAGGAGATGGTGATCACGGATCGCCTCACCGGGCTCTACAACCGCCACTACCTGTTCACGGTGCTGGAGGACGAGGTGGCTCGCACGGCCCGGGGCCGGTATGCCTTCTCGGTGCTGCTCGCGGACGTGGATGACTTCAAGTCGTTCAACGACACCTACGGTCATCTGGAAGGAGACAAGGTGCTGGCCGGCCTCGGCGGTCTCTTGCGGCAGCGGCTGCGCAAGACCGACCGGGCCTTCCGGTACGGCGGCGAGGAGTTCGTGGTGGTGCTGCCGGACACCGACACCACCATCGCCTACCTCATCGCCGAGCGGATCCGACTGGCCTTTGCGGACTTGCAGCACATCGTTCCGGCGGCGGGCGGCAGCACCCGGCGAGAGGTCCGCACCCTCAGCATCGGTGTCGCCGGCTACGAGCCCCCCCTCGACGGTCCCACCCTGCTGGCCCGGGCGGACGAGGCCATGTATCGGGCCAAGTCCCAGGGCAAGAACCAGGTGAGGCGCTTCGGCAGTCCCCAGGACGTCTGAGCCCGCCCGCAGCAAAACAAAAGCCGCGTCCGGCCTCTCGTGGCCAGGGCGCGGCTTTTGTTTTCGCGGGGGGCCGGGCGGCCGGCGGCAGGGTCAGCTCCGGCGCCGGCTCCGCCAGGCGGCCAGACCAGCCAGGCCCGAGCCCAGCAGCCAGGCCGCCGCCGGCACCGGCACCGGCGTGCCG
Organism: Thermodesulfobacteriota bacterium; assembly: GCA_040755095.1. NCBI lineage: Bacteria > Pseudomonadati > Thermodesulfobacteriota > Thermodesulfobacteriota bacterium. The sequence goes on along the minus strand of JBFMBH010000040.1, from coordinate 15,621 downwards.
TAGGCCTGCACCTCGGCCAGGGAATAGGAGTTGTCCCCGCCGGCGGCCTGGACCCGGATCCGAGAGGTGGTCACTGGAGCCGGCAACAGGTACATCTCGGAGGTGTTGTTGACATTGGGCCTCGTTTGCATGCCCCAGCCGTAGCCGTCGTAGTTGGGCACGTTCCACAGGGTCTGCCAAGCTCCGCCGTCGTCGTAGAGCACGGTGTAGGCGTCGTTGTCGTCGGCCTCCACGATGAGGCCCCGGAGCTGGGACGGCTGCTGAAAGCTGATCTCTACGAACGGGCTGAGCCCGTGCCACCAGACGGTGCCGGTCTGCCACTGGGTGGAGCGGGGTACAAACTGCCCGTCGATCAGGGTGGAAAGGGCGGCTCCATTCAGGCCGGCGGAGCCGCTGATGGAGCCGCCGTTGGCGGTGGCTGCCACATTGATGGCGGTGGCCGACGCCGGGGTGGCGGCCACCGCCAGGAACAGGCCCGCGGCCAACACCACCCCCGCCGCTGTTGCTACGCTCGTCTTGACCATGGCACGCTTCCTCCCGCGCAGGAATCCTGGATGGCTCTCTGGCCAGCTCCGACCCTGGAGCCGCCACCTTTGGCTCGATCAAATAGCATACGATGCAAGGTCTGTTCCCGAACATCCGGGGCCGCGGCCCAGGCGGGAAATGACCGCTGACTCTAGGGCGAAGGGGTCAGGCCGGTGAGCGGCGCTGGCCGGCTTTCCGGGGATCCGGACAAATCGTTCGTTTTCCCGGAAGGAGGCCGCGTCTGGGCTTGCCGGCGCGGGTAAGGTATGATGGGCAGAATGGACCCCGTTTGCCGGCATGGCCCATGCTGGCTGGAGGCTGCGTCATGCTCGCAACCCTGCCCTCGTCCGCCGCCAGCGCCCGGTTTGAGGCGGCCAAGATCATCCTGCCGGCAGTGCTGGCGGTGCTGCTCTTCACCGTCGCCCTCGTCGGCCTCCTCCTGCCGGCCTTCGAAAACGGCCTCCTGGAGAAGAAGAAGGAGAGCTGCCGGGATCTCACCGGGCTGGGGCTGGGGGTGCTGGCCTACTTCGCCAACCTGGCCGACGGGGGGGCGATGCCCCTGGGTGAGGCCCAGGGCCGAGCCAGGACGCTGCTCCGGGGGCTGCGCCACGGTGCCGAGGGCAAGGGCTATCTGTGGGTCAACGATCTCAGGCCAGTGATGATCATGCACCCCTACCGGCCGGATCTGGAGGGCCAGGACCTGTCCGGCTACCGGGACAAAGCTGGCCGGCCCGTCTTCCAGGCCTTCGTCGATCAGGTGCAGCGGCAGGGGGCAGGCTATGTGCCGTACCTGTGGCAGTGGCAGGATCGGCCGGGCGCCGAGGAGGCGAAGCTCTCCCATGTGCGCTTGTTTGCGCCCTGGGGCTGGGTGGTGGGCACCGGCGTCTACCTGGGGGATGTGGAGAAGGAGGCGGCGGCGGTCTTCCACAAGGCCCTGGGCCTGGCCGTCGCCATCCTGGCCGCGGTGTCACTGCTGGCCGCCTATCTGGTCCGGCAGGGGTTGCGCCTGAATGCGCGCCGGCAGCGGGCGGAGGAGGCTCTCTTGCGTCACCAGGAAGAGCTGGAAAGCCAGGTGCAGGTCCGCACCGCCGACCTGGCCCAGGCCCTGGCCGAGGTGAAGCGCCTGTCCGGCCTCTTGCCCATCTGCGCCTCCTGCAAGAAGATCCGGGACGACTCCGGCTCCTGGCAGCAGCTGGAGGTCTACATCCGCGACCGCTCCGAGGCCCGCTTCAGCCACGGCATCTGCCCTGACTGTGCCTGGCAGCTCTATCCCGAGCTGATGGCGGCCCGGCAGCAGAGCAGGCAGACCGCAAAGCCATCGCCGGCGGAGCCTGCCGGCAGGGAGCACTGACCCCGGGGAGCCCTCCCGCACCCTTGATCCGGCGACCGAGCAGCCCTGACCCCAGACGACCGGGTGCTTCGTCTCGGCCTGGTCCGTACCGGCCGCTCAAGGCTGAGCCGGCCCCTGGTCTGCCGCGCCCGCGGCGCCAGGAGCTGGGGGCCGGGGTTGGTAGCGGAAGGTCAGGGCCTGGCCTGCACAGTCCACGTGGGCGGTGCCGCCCCGGGTCAGCTGGCCGAAGAGGATCTCCTCGGCCAGCGCATCGCCCACCTCCTTCATGAGCAGACGGTTCAGGGGCCGGGCCCCGAAGACCGGGTCGTAGCCCTTGTCCGCCAGATAGGCCCGGGCCGCCTCGCTGAGCCGGATCCGGACCTTTTTGTCCCGCAGGCGCCCCTCCAGCTCGGCCACGAACTTGTCGACGATGCGCAGCACGGTCGGCCGATCCAGGGCCCGGAACTGGACGATGGCGTCCAGGCGGTTGCGGAACTCCGGGGAAAAGAGGTTGCGGAGGGCGGCGTTGTCGCCCCCCGGCGCCTGGGGCATGAAGCCGATGGACCTGGCAGCCAGCTCCTTGGCGCCGGCGTTGGTGGTCATCACCAGGACCACGTTGCGGAAGTCGGCCCGGCGGCCGGCGTTGTCGGTGAGGGTGGAGTGGTCCATGACCTGGAGCAGGATGCTGAAGATGTCCGGATGGGCCTTTTCGATCTCATCCAGAAGGAGCACCGCGTGGGGGTGCTTGCGGATGGCGTCGGTGAGGAGCCCCCCCTGGTCGAAGCCTACATAGCCGGGCGGCGCGCCAATGAGCCTTGCCACCGCGTGCTTCTCCATGTACTCGCTCATGTCGAAGCGCTCGAAATGGATACCCAGGGTCGCGGCCAGCTGCTTGGCCACCTCGGTCTTGCCCACCCCGGTGGGGCCGGCAAAGAGAAAGGAGCCGGTGGGCCGATCCGGGTGGCCGAGGCCGGCCCGGGCCCGCTTCACGGCCGTGACCAGGGCGGCGATCGCCTCGTCCTGACCGAAGATGGTGGCGGCGAGGGCGCTCTCCAGCTCCCGCAGCCGGGCGGCTTCCGAGCCCTCGGCACTCTTGGCCGGCACCCGGGCTATCCGGGAGACGATCCGTTCCACGTCCCGGACCGTCACGGTGCTCCTCTTGGACTTCTGGCCCGCCAGACGGAAAGAGGCGCCGATCTCGTCGAGGACATCAATGGCCTTGTCGGGCAGGAAGCGGTCGTTGATGTAGCGGGCGGACAGCTCGGCCGCCGCCCGGATGGCCGCCTCCGAGTAATGGACCCCGTGGTGCTCCTCGTAACGGGCCTGCAGGCCTTTCAGGATCTGGCCGGTCTCGGCCACCGTCGGCTCGGCGATATCGATCCTCTGGAAGCGCCGGGACAGGGCCCGGTCCTTTTCGAAGTGGTTCTTGTACTCCTCGTAGGTGGTGGAGCCGATGCAGCGCAGGGTGCCGGACTGCAGGGCCGGCTTCAGGAGATTGGAGGCATCCATGGAGCCGCCGCTGGTGGCACCGGCGCCCACGATGGTGTGGATCTCGTCGATGAACAGGATGGCGTTGGCCTTGTCCTCCAGGGCGCTCAACACCCCCTTCAGTCGCTGCTCGAAGTCGCCCCGGTACTTGGTGCCGGCCAGCAGTGCCCCCATATCCAGGAGATGGATCTCCATGCCGGCCAGAAGATCCGGCACCCGCTCCTCGTGGATGCACAGGGCCAGTCCCTCCACCACCGAGGTCTTGCCCACCCCGGGCTCCCCCACCAGGAGGGGGTTGTTCTTGCGCCGGCGGCACAGCACCTGCATCATCCGCTCCAGCTCGGCGCCGCGGCCGATCACCGGATCGAGCTGGCCGTCCCGGGCGCGCTGGGCAAAGTTGACGGTAAAGGCCTCCAGGGGGGACTTGCCCCGCTCCTCCTTGGCCGGCCGGTCGGTCTGGCTGCCCCGGTCCGGCCGGGCCACTCCATGGGACACGGTCTCCATCACCTGCAGCCGCTCGATGCCCTCGGCCCGCAGGAAGTAGACGGCATAGGAATCCGGCTCGCTGTAGAGGGCCACCAGCACGTCGCCGGCATCCACCTCCTTCTTGCCCGAGGAGCGCACGTGACCGATGGCCCGCTGCAGAACCCGGTGGAAGCCAATGGTCTGGGACGGCTCGAATTCCGGATCGTTCTTCTTCAAGGTCAGGAGCTTGGAGTCGAAGAACTCCTGGAGCCGGGCCCGGAGAGCGCCGACATTGCCGCCGCAGGCGGCGATGATCTGGGTGCCGAACTCATCCTGGAGGAGGGCGTACAGGAGATGCTCGACGGTGACAAACTCGTGGCGCCGCTGTTTGGCCTCCTGGATGGCGGCTCGCAAGGCGACTTCCAAATCGTGGCTGATCATGGCCTCAACACTCCGTGCTCGGTCCTGTCCCGGCGCTTGGCACCGGGGGGCCGTCAGGCCTGCTCCATGCTGCAGCGCAACGGGTATTCATTCTTCTTCGCCAAGGCATGCACCACGGCCACCTTGGTCTCGGCCACTTCCCGGGTGAAGATGCCAGCCACCCCCATGCCCCGGTGGTGCACTGCCAGCATGATCCGGGTGGCCTCCTCGGAGCTCTTGTGGAAGACCGTCTCCAGGATCGCCACCACGAAGTCCATGGTGGTGTAGTCGTCGTTGTGCAGCAGCACCTGAAACAGCGGCGGCTCCTCGACCCGCTGCCGCTGTTCCGTGGTTGTCCAGCCTTCCGCATCCCGGACCTGACCTGCCATTTCATCTCCCCACGCGTCCCGGCCGCTGCTCGGCCAGCACTCGCAGCATCATGGCCGCCGCCTCTTTGGCGCCTTCTTTGAGGGCGAGATCGGCCACCTCGTCGATGGTCTCCACCGTTCCCGATACTTTAAACAGATCCTGTTCGATGCGCACCTGCTTCTGGATGACGGCCCGCTCCCGGACCAGGCCCACCTCCAGGGTCATGGCCAGCTCGGTGCGGATACGGGTGCCGGTGAGCCCGGTCTGGGCGTCGACCCAGTAGCGATCCACCGTACCGCGGACGATGATCTCCGGCGGCCAGCCTTGCCGAGCCAGGCCGTCCATCGTGCCGTCCCAGGTACCGCCGGTGCGGAAGACCAGGCCATCGGCCTCCAGGCGGCTTTGCACCAGCCGATCCAGGACCGAGGCCAGCTGGCCCCGTCCCACCTTGAGGGTCACTTGGCCACCGGACGAGAAGCTCTGGACGCCCACCTGGATCTCGCCGTCCGCCGCCGGCTCCACAAAGGACTGCATCTGGACGTCGGCCCGGGGATCGCCTGCTGGCGCCCCTTCCACAAGGCCGCGGCCCAGATAGAGGTACTGGACCCCGGAGCGGCCGCAGGCGGCGAGGCAGGTGGCCGCCAGGACCAGGCCCAGTCCGAGCCAAGCCCAAGCCTTGCACCGGCTGGATGCGACGTCGTCCGAAAGATGTGCCATCGTTCTTCCTCCCTTCGTGTTGTTATGGATTCCTTGTGGCCAGCTGCCAGATCAGATCGTCCAGCACCACGGCCGCCGGAAGATCGCTGCCCTTGAGGCGGCTTTCGGCGATCAGGATGGCGGCCAGTCCTTGCCGCCAGCGGGCAAGGCTTGCTCCTTCCACTTGCAGAAACTGCCGATACAGGGCATAGGGATGCCCGGCCAGGATCTCGGCCCACTGGGGCCGGCTGGCCTTGAGCTGCGGCAGATAGGCCTTCTGGAAGACGCCATAGGCCATCCGTTCCCGGTAGGGCGGCTCCGAGGCCAGTTGGAAGGCGCGCAGCAGAAGCAGGCGCCGCACCTGGCCCCGGAGGGCCGCGATCAGGGCCAGGGGGTGCTGGCCCTGGTCCAGCAGCCGATGGCAGACCAGAAGCGCGGCCTCAACCTTGCCCTCCGCCACGGCCCCCGTAAGCTCGAACATGGCCTCTTCCCGGGTGCGGCTCACCAGGGCATTGACGTCGGCCAGGCTGACCCGCCGGGCATCGCCGGTCGCCAGGGCAACCTTTTCCGTCTCCCGCACCACCGCCACCGGGTGGAAGCCGACCCGCTCCAGAAGAGCGGCTGTTGCTGCCGGCTCCATGGTCTTGCCCATGTCGGCCAGGGTCTTCTCCAGGAGCTCCCGGCAGACCGCAGCCTGCTCCTCTTTGGCTGCGGCACTGAGGCCGGTGTCCACGGTCAGGTCCAGGATCACCCCGGCCTGCTCCACATATTTGTAGAGCTTCTTGCGCCGATCCGCCTCCTCAGCCACCAGGATGAGGGTATTGCCGGCGGGTAGCCCCCCGGCCAGGGCCGCCTCCAGCCGATCGGCCTCGGCGCTGCCGGTGGCGGCAGCAGCAGGGGCCGTCGCCAGATCGGCAGCCAGAGGGGTGAGCCACTCCAGGTCCGTGGGCCGGGGAAAGCCGAACAGCTCCGCCCAGCGCTTGGCCGGCAGCTCCCGCAGGCCGGCCAGGCCGTCGGCCTGGCCCAGGAGACCGGCCATGGCCAGGATCTGGCCGAGCCGCGACAGGGCCCGGCCGCGGTCGCCATCGGCCATCGCTCGCCGGGCCTGGTCCCAGACGCTCTTGGCCGTGGTCCGGGAATGGAACAGGCGGGTATCGAGGACCCGCAGCACCCGCCGGCCGCCAAACAACGAAAAGGTCTTGACGACCCGGATCATCGCGGCGACGTCCTCCTGCTCACCGTCCATGGTGGTCAGGGCATGCTCGCGGCTGGCAGCATCGGGCAGGAGGGCGGCGACCAGATCCTCGCAGGCGGTGCGGCCAAGGTAGCGCTCCCCCACCACCAGCACAGCGGCCGGGGACAACCCTTCCCGGATGGCGGCCAGAAGGTCAGGGAGGTCGGCGCGGCGGTAGACGGTCATGGTCAGGACCCGGGATCAGGAAGGGCGCTGGCGCCAGCCGGCGCCATCGACAGAAGACTACGGCCGCAGTATACTACGGAAACCTGTTCGATCATGCTATCCTGGGGAAAGAAGGTGCTGGCTGGCCGCCTCCGGCGCCGCCTTTGGATGGAGTCTGGGACAAGCCCTTATGGTTCACCAGCGTATCGCCCTGTTCATCGCTATCTACCGGGGTCTGGACGCCATCCTGGTGGTGGCGAGCCTGTTGGTCGCCAACGCCCTTTTGGCCTTCTGGGCCTCGGCGGCCCAGCTGCCGGCCAGCTTCTCCGGCGAGCTGGCGATTCTCGCCACCGTAGCCGCCGGACTCTGGTCCGGCCTCCTGAAATGGAACGGCGCCTACCTGTCCCAGCGGGGCAAGCGCTTCGCCCACCTGGTGGGGATCCTGGCCAAGACCCATCTCCAGGCCTTCCTTGGCCTGGTGGGCCTCGTCTATCTCCTGGAGCTGGAGACCGTCCGCCGGCCGCTCCTGGTCACCTTCCTCCTGGTGGTCTCGGTGGTCCTGCTGGCGGAAAAGGCGCTGGTGCGGGCCAGCCTGCGCTGGCTGCGCGGCCGGGGGCACAACTACAAGCGGGTGCTCATCGTCGGCTCGGACCAGACCGCCCTGGACCTGGCCATGAAGATCGAGAACAACCCGGAGCTGGGCTTCCGGATCAAGGGCTGTCTGGTGGAGGACCCGGACCGCCTCGGGCAGCAGGTGCGCATCCCGCCGGTCTTGGGCACCCTGGAGGATCTGACCCGGATCCTCCACACCCGGGTGGTGGACGAGGTCTTCCTGTGCCTGCCCATGGAGCGCCTGGCGGAGATCCAGCACGCCCTGGCCATCTGCGAGGACATGGGCATCAACGGCCGCGTGGTCACCCGCCTCTACGAGCCGGTGCGGGCCCGGGTTTTCCCGGACGAGATCCTGGACATCCCGCTGTATTCGGTCTCCACCCACCCGCCCAACAACATCTGGTTCATGCTGAAGAGCGTGGGAGACTTCGTGGCAGCGGCGGTGCTCCTGGTCATCCTCGCCCCGGTCTTTGTCGTCATCGGCCTGGCCATCAAGCTCACCTCACCGGGGCCGGTCTTCTTTCTCCAGCGGCGCACCGGCTACAACGGTCGCAAGTTCGCGGTGGTCAAGTTCCGGACCATGGTGGACGGCGCGGATCGGCTCAAGGCCGCCCTGAAGGGCGCCAACGAGATGGACGGCCCGATCTTCAAGATCCGCAACGACCCCCGGGTGACGGCCGTGGGCCGTTTCCTGCGCCGTACCAGCCTCGACGAGCTGCCCCAGCTCATCAATGTCCTGAAGGGCGAGATGAGCCTGGTGGGGCCCCGGCCTTTGCCGGTGGAGGAGTCGGTGCAGATCGTCGGCGCCCGCCGGCGCCGGCTGTCCATGAAGCCGGGCATCACCGGGCTGTGGCAGGTCTCGGGCCGCAGCGAAGCTGGCTTCGAGCGCCTGGTCCAGTACGATCTCGAGTACGTGGACCACTGGTCCCTGGAGCTGGACTTGCGGATTCTGCTCAAGACCGTCTGGGTGATCATGCTGGGCCGGGGCGCGTATTAGAATCCTTCCCGCCGGGCGGCCACGGATGGAGATCCAGCCCGACCTGTCCCTCGCCGTTCTCCCCGGAGCTTCCCCTTCCCTGCTGCGCCGCTTTCTGGAGGCGGTGGCCCTGACTGCGCCGCCGGCGGCGGTGGAGGTCCGGGCCATCCTCGACCCCTCCGCAGCCGCTGCGGGTGGCCTCCTGGAGATCTGTCCCGATCTGCACCTGGTGCCTCCCCGCGGCCGGCAGCCAGTGGCCGCCCTGGGCCATTGCCTCCAGCACGCCCGGGGCCGGTATCTTTCGGTCTGGGACCCGGCAGTGGCGATCCAGCCCGGCTGCCTGCGCCAGGTTCTGGACCTCCTGGACGAGCGGCCCGAGGTCGGCATCGCCGGTCCCCGGCTGCGCTCCCCGGACGAGACCCCCATCCCCTCCGGCCGCTCCTTCCACCTCCTGGGCCCCCTGCTCCTGGGGCCCACCATCCTCGGCGCCTGGCTGCCCTTCCTCCGGGAGCCGACCCCGCTCATTCTTCCCCTGAGCCACGATCACGCCGACCAGCCCGTGGGCTGGCTGCTGGGCGCCGCCGTGGTGCTGCGGCGGGAGACCTTCGACGAGATCGGCGTCCCGGATCCCCGGCTCGGCCTGCCGCTCTGGTCCGCGGACCTGTGCCAGCGGGCCGGTCTGGCCGGCTGGCAGGTGGTTCTGGCCGGCAGGGCCGAAGCGGTGCTTCTGCGTCCGCTCACCCCGGCCGAGGCCGGCCAGCCGCGCCAGCCGCAGTGGCCTGCGGCCCGCCTGCTGCTCCGGGCGTGGCGGCACCGCTTGGGGGCATAGGGCGGCCTTCACGAAAGCCGGTCCCGATAGTCCTCGTAGCCGAACCGTCGCACCACCCGCAGGGTGCCGGTCGCCGCGTCGTGGATGGCGATGGCGGGCAGGCGCACGCCGTTGAAGGTGTTGTTCTTGACCATGCTGTAGTGGGCCATGTCGCAAAAGACCAGGCGCTGGCCGGGCGTGAGCGGGGCCGGGAAGGAGTAGTCGCCGATGACGTCCCCGGCCAGACAGGTCAGTCCAGCCAGGCGAAAGGTGTGGGCATGCTGGCCCGGCAGGCCGGCGCCCACCACCTCCGGCCGGTAGGGCATCTCCAGGACATCCGGCATGTGGGCGGCGGCTGAGGTGTCGAGGATGGCCACCGCCATATCGTTGTGGACGATGTCCAGCACGGTCGCCACCAGAAAGCCGGTGTTCAAGGCCACGGCCTCGCCGGGCTCCAGGAAGATTTCCACCCCGTACTGCTGCCGCAAGCGACGGAGCAGCGCGATCAGGGCGAAAAGGTCGTAGTCGGGCCGGGTGATGTGGTGGCCGCCGCCCAGGTTGAGCCAGGCCATGCGGCCCAGAAGATGGCCGAAACGTGCTTCCACCTGGGTCAGGGTCCGCACGAGCACGTCGCTGTTCTGGCCGCAGTGGCTGTGGAAATGGAGGCCTTCGATGCCCGCCAGCGCCGTCTCGTCGAACTGGGAGGCTGTCACCCCGAGCCGGGAGCCGGCCACACAGGGGTCGTAGAGGGGCACCGGCACCTCGGAGTACTGGGGGTTGATGCGGATACCGCAGGAGACCGACGTGCCGAGCCGCGCCAGCTGCGGCCGGAAGTGATGCCACTGGGAGAAGGAGTTGAAGATCAGGTGATCGGCATAGCTCACCAGCTCGGGAAACTCGTCGTCCCGAAAGGCCGGGGCGTAGACATGCACCTGACCACCAAACTCCTCGGCCCCCAGCCGGGCCTCGTCCAGGGAGCTGGCGCTCACTCCCGCCAGATACGGCCGGATCAGGGGGAAGAGGCTCCACATGGCGAAGCCCTTCAAGGCCAGCAGGATCCGGCAGCCGGCCTCGTCCCTGACCCGGGCCAGGATCTCCAGGTTCTGGACCAGGAGCCCGGTGTCCACCACGTAGGAGGGGCTGGGCACCCCGGCCGGATCGAAAGGCACCAGGGCAGGGCTGCTGCTCACAGATCGGTCTCCACAAAGGGCAGGCCGTACCGGGGCAGAAGCTCCATGAAGGGATCGGGATCCAGCTCTTCCACGTTCCAGACCCCGGGCCGCCGCCAGGTGCCGGTCAGCATCAGGAGCCCGCCGATCATGGCCGGCACGCCGGTGGTGTAGGAGATGGCCTGGGAGCCCACCTCCCGGTAGCAGGCCTGGTGGTCGCAGAGGTTGTAGATGTAGTAGCGACGGGGCTGGCCGTCCTTTTCGCCCTCGATGAGGCAGCCGATGCAGGTCTTGCCCTTGGTGCGGGCGCCCAGGCTCCCCGGGTCCGGGAGGAGGGCCTTCAGGAGCTTGATGGGCACGATCTGGTGGCCTTCGTAGTCCACCGGATCGATGCGGGTGAGCCCGACGTTCTCCAGCACCCGCAGATGGGTGAGGTAGTTGTCGGAGAAGGTCATCCAGAAGCGGATCCGCTGCACCCCCGGGATGTTCTTGGCCAGGGACTCCAACTCCTCGTGGTAGAGGAGATAGATCTCCCGGGGGCCGATCTCCGGGAAGTCGAAGGTGCGGTGCACCGACAGGGGGGCGGTCTCCAGCCACTGGCCGTCTTCATAGTAACGGCCCGGCGCGGTCACCTCCCGGATGTTGATCTCCGGGTTGAAGTTGGTGGCAAAGGGATAGCCGTGGTCGCCGGCGTTGGCATCGATGATGTCGATGGCCTCGATCCGGTCGAAGCGATGCTTCAGGGCGTGGGCGCAAAAGATGTTGGTGACCCCGGGATCGAAGCCGCAGCCCAGGAGGGCCATGATGCCCCGCTCCCGGAACCGCTCCTGAAAGGCCCACTGCCAGGAGTACTCGAAGCGGGCCTTGTCCGGCGGCTCGTAGTTGGCGGTGTCCAGGTAGTCGACGCCGGTGGCCAGGCAGGCCTCCATGATGGCGAGATCCTGGTAGGGCAGGGCGGTGTTGATCACCAGCTGCGGCCGGCAGCCCTCGATGAGGGTGGCCACCTGCCGGGGGTCGTCGGCATCCACCTGCGCGATCTCGATGGGCCGGGGCATGGCGTCCCGGATCGCCTCGCAGCGGGCCAGGGTGCGGCTGGCCAGACAGATCTCCGAGAAGATCTCGGGCGCTTGCGCGCACTTCTTGGCCACGACGTTGCCGACCCCGCCGGCGCCGATGATGAGTACCTTGGGCATGGGTGCCTCCTTGGGAAATGGGGTGAGGGGGCCGGAAGGGATCAGCCGGCGAACGGATGCCGGTCAGCGGTCCAGGCGGCAAAGCCGCCGGTCAAGGTCTGCACCCGGGGGTAGCCGGCCAGGGCCAGGATGCGGTTGGCGAGATAGGAGCGCAGGCCCACCGCGCAGTAAAGAACAATGGCGCGGCCCGGGTCCAGCTCGGCCATCCGGTCCCGCAGCTCGTCCACCGGCAGATGCCGCGCGCCGGGGATGACGCCGGTGCGGAGCAGCTCACCGCGGGTGCGCAGGTCGACCAGCACCAGATCCTCGCCGGCGCCGAGCCGGGTCTCCAGCTCCGGCGCGGTGACCGGCTGCCAGTCGCCGGCGGCCAGGTTCTGGGACAGGGCGCCGGCGACGACCAGGGGGTCCCGGGCTGAGGAGTACGGCGGCGCGTAGGCCAGGTCCAGATGGATGAGGTCGGCGGCCTGCATGCGGTTATACAGGGCGCAGGCCAGAACATCGATCCTCTTGTCCACGCCGGCCTCGCCGATGGCCTGGGCCCCCAGCAGGCGGCCGCTGGCCGCATCGGCGATGATCTTGAGATGGATCTCCTTGGCGCCAGGGTAGTAGCCGGCATGGTCGTCGGCCAGGATATGGGTCACCTGGGGGGAGAAGCCTTCGGCCGCCGCCTCCCGCTCCGAGAGGCCGGTCTTGGCCACCGTCAGGTCGAAGACCTTGACGATCACCGTGCCGACGAAACCGGGGACCTGGATGTGGCGGCCGCAGGCATTGGCGCCCGCTGCCCGGCCTTGCTTGTTGGCCGCCGAGCCCATGGGAAAGAACATGGGCGAGCCAGTGACGAGCTGCACCGTCTCGATGCAGTCGCCAGCGGCCAGGATATGGGGGTCGGCGGTGCGCATCTCGGCATCCACGACGATGCCGCCCTTGGCGCCGATGGCCAGCCCCGCCTCCCGGGCCAGGTCGACATTGGGCCGCACCCCGACCCCCAGGAGAACCAGGTCCGCCGGTAGCCGGCGGCCGGCCGCGGTGACCACCAGTCCCCGGCCGTCCTCCTCGTCGATGGCGGCCACCCGCTCGCCCAGGAAGAGCCGCACCCCCTTGGCCGCCAGATGGCCCTGCACCGGGATCGCCATGTCCTGGTCCAGGAAGCCCAGTACCTGGGGGAGAAAATCGACCATCGCCACCTCCACGCCCAGGCCGGCCAGGTTTTCGGCTGTTTCCATGCCGATGAGACCGGCGCCGATCAGGACCGCTGTCCGGGGCCGGGCGGCCTGTAAAAAGGCGTGGAGGCGGTCGGTATCGGCCAGGGTCTTGAGGAAGAAGACAAAGGGGCGGTCGACGCCCGGCACCGGCGGGATGACGGGCTTGGCACCAGTGGCCAGGATGAGCTGGTCGTAGCCCTGCCGCCGGACCTCGCCGCTGGCCATGTCCCGGACCACGACCTCCCGGGCGGCGCGATCGATGGCCGTCACCTCCTGGCCGGTCCGAACGTCCACCCGGAAGCGCTTCCGGAAGAAGGCCGGATCGGTGACGATCAGCCGCCGCCGCTTGTCGATGATCCCGCCCAGGTAATAGGGCATGCCGCAGGTGGCGTAGGAGATCTCGGCATCCTTTTCGAAGAGGATGATCTCGGCCTCCTCGCTGCAGCGCCGGGCCTTGGCGGCCGCCGACGCCCCGGCCGCCACTCCGCCCACGATCACGATCCTGTTTCCGGACATGCGCCCCTCCGAAGAATGACGGTCCTGCCATCGACCCAGCCAGCCGTACCGATCAGGCCCGAACCATAGCACAAAAAATCGGCCCTCTTCAACCGCGGGCCGTGCCCGGGCCCGGCGGGCCGAATCCGGTTGCAGGACCCCGGTGAAGCTGCTACCCTCCATGCTCGTGCCCTGATCCTGGCGGGGGGCTTCCCTGGCCGACCCGCCCTTGCCTGCCTCTTCTGGCGCAGGCCTTCAGCGGCCGGTTTCGGGAGATCTCCATGAGCGAGCCTACGCCCTACGCCAAGCTGGACCAGCCAGCGGTCTGCGCCCTCCTCTTCCACCCCCGGGTGGTGCCCCGCCAGGCGCCACCGGCCGGGGCCAGCGACCTGGAGGTGGCGGTGGCGCCCGGCATCCGGGTGACGGTGCGCTGCCACGCCGCCGCGCCGGCCGCCCCGGCCATTCTGTTCTTTCACGGCAACGGCGAGATCGTCACCGACTACGATGAGATCGGCCGGGCCTTCGTCGCCCAGGGGGTGAGCTTCCTGGTCGCCGACTACCGGGGCTACGGCTGGAGCGAGGGGGAGCCCTCGGCCGGCAGCATGCTGGCGGACAGCCATGCCATCCTGGCGGCGGTGCAGGGTTGGCGGGCCGCAACGGGCGGCAGCGCGCCTCTGGTGGTCATGGGCCGCTCTCTGGGCAGCGCCTGCGCCATCGAGCTGGCCGCGGCCCAGCCGGCCGCGGTGGCTGGGCTGGTGATCGAGTCCGGGTTCGCCACCACCCTGCCTTTGCTCCAGGCCCTGGGCCTGGACACCGCCCGCCTGGGCATCGCCGAGCCGGATGGCTTTGGCAACCTCCAGAAGATCTCCGGCGTCAGCCGTCCCACCCTCATCATCCATGCCCAGCACGACCAGCTCATCCCCCTGGGCAACGCCGAGATGCTCCAGGTGCAGAGTCCGGCCCGGGGCAAGGAATTTCAGGTGGTGCCCGGTGCGGACCACAACACCATCCTCGCCCGGGCCGGCGAGCGCTATTTCGAGGTCATCGCCCGCTTCTGCCTTCGCCTGGCCGGCCGCCGCGGCCGGCGGGCGCCGGCCGGGCCGCCGGTCACCCGCCAGGGATGATCGCGGCCGCCCGGTTTTTGACAGCCGGCGCGGGATTCTGGTAAGGTGCCCCCGGGTTTGGCCCACAGGACGACCAGGCCCTTGTGTGGAGGAAGCATGCCCCAGATCGCACCTCCCGTGGTCAACCGGCTTCGGGACTGAGTCGCGCCCCCCATGGCCCTTGCCCCTTCCCTCGCTGCTCTGGCCCAAACCCCGGAGGTCGCCTCGCTCGCCATCTCCTATGCTGATGGCGAGGTCATCTTCCGGGAAGGGGACGAATCCCAGGACCTGTATCTGCTGGTCAGCGGTGCGGTGGAGATCACCAAGGCTGGCCATCCCTTGTCCCGGCTGGATGAGGCCGGTCTGCCCTTCGGCGAGATCTCCTTTCTCCTGGGCACGCCCCGCACGGCCACGGCGCTGGCCCGGGGGCCGGTCGCGGCCCTGCGTCTCCCCCGGCACGATATCCCACGGCTTCTTGAGAGGGTGCCGGAGCTGGCCCTGGAGATTCCCCGCTCCCTGGCCGCCCGCCTGGCCGTCACCAGCCGGGTCCTCACCGGCCTCAAGGAGCTGTGCGACCAGCTGCCGGACGCGGTGACGGTGAGCGACCAGGCCGGCCGGATCCTGGCCTGGAACCAGGCGGCCGAGCTGCTCTACGGCCACAGCGCCGAAGAGATGGCCCGTCTGAGCATGGACGATCTTTATGAGGAGCCGGCCGCCTATCGTTCCCTGGCCGAGGCGGTGGCCAGCCAGGGCTCGGTGCGGGAGCGGCTCCTGGCGGTGCGCGGCAAGGATGGCGGCCGCTGGGTGTCCACCTCCGGCAACGCCCTCCGGGGCAGCGGCCAGGAGCTGGAGGGGATCCTGGCCCTGGGCCGGGATGCCAGCGAGCAGGTGCGCACCGCCAACCGCTACCGCCGGCTGCGCTACCGGGTCCTGCCCCTGGTGGCGGCCCTGGCCCTGGTGTCCGCCCTCCTGGTGATGACAGTGCCCCGTTTTCTGGCCGATTCCCGGGTGGTGGACCTGCGCCACCAGGGCTTTGCGGAGCTGGTCACCCGGGACCAGCTGCTCATCACTGCCGGGCTGTCCTGG
Organism: Thermodesulfobacteriota bacterium; assembly: GCA_040755095.1. Classification (NCBI taxonomy): domain Bacteria; kingdom Pseudomonadati; phylum Thermodesulfobacteriota; species Thermodesulfobacteriota bacterium. The sequence goes on along the minus strand of JBFMBH010000040.1, from coordinate 285 downwards.
CCCTTGCCGGCCCAAGGCCGGGAGGCTGTCCAGGCCCGTCTCCAGGAGCTCTTGGCCATCCAGGCCCAGACCGGCGCCCCGTATTCCGGCATCCTGCTGCTGGATCCGGAGCTGCGGGTGGTGGCTGCCGCCTCCCGGGGCAGCGCCGAAGGCGACCAGGGCGTGCTCGGCACCAGTTACAGCGGCGTCACCTTCCACCAGGCCACCGGCTCCAGCCACCGGGTTCTCACCCCCTACCGGGTGGACCGGCGGCATCCCACCGGTAGCCGGGGGCTGGAGATCGCC
>JBFMBH010000039.1 GCA_040755095.1 Thermodesulfobacteriota bacterium | reverse complement strand
CTGGCCGGCCGAGACCCTGTTCGGCGCCCTGTGGGCCGGCCGTCCGAGCCTTGGCCACCTGTCCCTGCCCCTGGTCGGCCTCGCCGGCGGGGTGGGGCTTACGGCCCTGGCCTTTGCCCGCTGGCAGCTGCCCAGGGTGGCCCGCCGCTACCAGCGCCAGCCCGAAGGCCTGGTCAGCCTGGACACCCCGTACCGCCAGCACCTCTGGGAACGGGTCCGGTCCCGGGTGCAGGACCTCCTGGCCCAGGCCGGCCTGGGGGACCTTGCCGCCAGCCATGCCCGCCACCAGGCCCGGCTCGACCGCTTCCTGGCCGAGGATCTCAGGCACTTCTACGAGCAGATCCGTTAAGCCCAGCCGCCCCGCTCCCCCATGCCCATGCTTCCCATGACTCCCACACCTCCCATAACACCAAGTGCCCCATGGGAAGCATGGGAAGCATGGGAAGCATGGCATGAAGGAGGATGACCGTGGCCCAGGAGCGCAGCAACAGCGACATCACCATCCTGGTGGTGGACGACGAGTTCTCCATCCGGGATTCCCTGCAGGCCTGGCTCTCGGACGAGGGCTACGAGGTGGGGGTGGCGGCCAGCGGCGAGGAGGCGCTCCGCCGCCTGGTGGAGCGGGACTGGGACATCTTCTTCGTGGACCTCCGGATGCCCGGCATGGGGGGAATGGAGCTTCTGGACCGGATCAAGGAGGCGCAGCCCGACGGGGTGATCATCATCATGACCGCCTACGCCTCGGTGGACTCGGCGGTCCAGGCCATGAAGAGCGGCGCTTACGACTACCTCTCCAAGCCCTTCGACCCGGACCATCTGGCCATGCTGGTCCGGAACGCCATCGAGCGCAAACGGCTGGTGGACGAGACGCACCGCCTGAAGACCAGCATCGCCACTTCGTTTTCCGCCGACGAGATCATTGGTGACAGCCCCGCCGTCGTCCAGGTCCTGGAGCAGGTGCGCGCCGTGGCCGAGGTGGATTCCACGGTGCTCATCCGGGGGGAGAGCGGCACCGGCAAGGAGCTGGTGGCCCGGGCCATCCATGTCAACAGCCAGCGCCGCTACGCCCCCCTGGTCACCATCAACTGCGGTGCCCTGCCGGAGACGATCCTGGAAAGCGAGCTCTTCGGCCACGAGAAGGGCGCCTTCACCGGCGCCCACCAGGCCCGGAAGGGCAAGTTCGAGATGGCGGACGGCGGCACCATCTTCCTGGACGAGATCGGCAACATCTCCCCCAAGATCCAGATGGAGTTCCTGCGGGTCCTGGAGGACAAGCGCTTCTACCGGGTAGGCGGCAGCAAGGAGATCCGGGCCGACTTCAGGATCATCGCTGCGACCAACAAGGATCTCACCGCCGCCATGGAGCGGGAGGAATTCCGGTCCGACCTCTACTACCGCTTGAATGTCTTTGTCATCGAGATCCCTCCGCTTAGGGAGCGGCGGGGGGATATCCCGGTTCTGGCCAGCCATTTCCTCGCCGCCTACAGCCGGCAGATGGCACGGAATATCAAGGGGATCAACCAGGAGGCGATGGCGCTGCTCCAGGCTTACGACTGGCCGGGCAACGTCCGGGAGCTGGAGAACGCCATCGAGCGGGCGGTGGTGGTGAGCAAAGGGAGCCTGATCGAGCCCTTTGACCTGCCCATCACCCTGCGCCGGCCCGAGAAGAGACCGGCCGAGATCTCCGACCTCTCCCTGGACGGTGCGCAACGGGTCCACATCGCCCGGGTCCTGGAGCTGAACGAATGGAACATCAGCCGGGCAGCGGAGGAGCTGAAGATCGACCGGGTCACCCTGTACAACAAGATCAAGAAGTATGGGCTCCGGAAGTGACGGCAGACAAGGCCAGGGGCAGGATGATGGTGATGGTGGTGCCGGCGCCTTTCTGGGACTGGACCTGGATCTCGCCGCCATGCAGCCGGACGATCTCGTCCACCACGGTCAGCCCCAGGCCGATGTTGGGACCGGCGTTCTCCTTGAGCTGGTCCAGCTTGGTGGTGAAGAAGGGCTCGAACATGCGCTGCCTCGTCTCCTCGTCCATGCCGGCCCCGTTGTCCCGGATCGCCACCGCCACGGTCTGGCCGTCGCCTCGCACCTGACACCCCACCTCGATGACCCCCTGATCCTTCACGACGGCGTTGGTGGCGTTGATGAGAATGGCCACCAGGGCCTGTTTGAGGCGCTGCGGATCGCACGCCACCATGAGCCCTTCAACAGGCGCCACCTGGTCCACCCGGCAGCCGGTCGCCTCCAGCTGGGGCTGCACCAGCCCCACCGCCTCGGCGATGAGCGGCGCCAGCCGCTGTGGCGCCAGCTGCAGGCGGGTGGGCCGGGAGAACTGCAGAAGGCTCTTCACGATCTCCCCGCAGCGCACCGCCTCGCTTTCGATGGTCTCCAGGTAGCGGATCAGGTTGGGGCTGATGCCCGGGACGAAGATCTCCCCCTGCTTCTTCAGCAGCAGCCGGGCGTAGGTGCGGATGCCTGAGATCGGGTTGTTGATCTCATGGGCGACAATGGCGGCCATGCGGCCGATGGAGGCCATCTTCTCCGCCTGGATCGCCCCTTCCTGGGCCTTCTTGAGCTGGGTAGTCCGCTCCTCCACCAGCTCCTCCAGGGAATGGGTCCAGCGCTCGATCTCCCCGCGGGCCGCTCGCAGCTCCCCGGTCATCTGGTTGAAGGACTTGGCCAGACCACCCAGCTCGTCCAAGGAGGTCACGGGGATGACCACATCCAGGTCGCCGCTGGCCACTGCGCCGGCCCCCTGGACCAGGTTCGCCACCGGCAGGCGCACCAGCTTCCGGATCTGGAAGGAGATCAGGATAATGAGGGCGGCAATGCCGACCATGGTGACCAGCACAGTCCGGATGCTGCCGGCGGTCATCCGCTCGATGCTGTGCTGGAAATCGGTCCGCACCACCATGCCGCCCAGAATCGGCCGGGATTCGCCATGGCAGTGGACGCATTCCGAGCGGTTCCTGATCGGCAGCATCGTGACCAGGGCCTTCTTCCCGTGGGAGGTGTCGTCGAAGGAGCAGTCCGGCGGCCGGCCCTGCTCCAGCATCGCCGCCACCGCGGCCAGGGCCTCGGGGCCGGCCAGCACCGCCGACAGGTGGGACTGGGCGGTGTCGCTGTGGGTGGACCAGACGATGCGGCCCCGGTCGTCGCAGACATAGACCTCCACGTCCGCCATATCCTGCCGGATATCGGCCAGGGCATGCTTGACCGCCTCGTTGTCCCCCACCGACATGGGGTAGCGGATGCCGGCGTAGGTGGCCGCGGCCAGGTCCATGGACAGGGTCCTGGTGATCTCGATCCGATCGCTCCGGCCGAAGTTGAGCCGCAGCGCGATCTCTGCGGCCATGACCAGCACGATGCACACGGAAACCGCTGCCAGGATCTTGTTGCCCAGGCTGTGCCTGATCCAATCGCCCATCGCCCGCCCTCGGGGTATCCCCCGCTCTCCTGCTGCGTGATCCCGCTGTCCCCCACCCCGCGGACCTGCCCCCCTGACCCTGAAAGCTGCAATGCCGGTGCCACCGACGGCCGCGCCGGAGGCCGTCCCGGGGCCGTCTTTCCCGGCGGCGGCCGCCCCTTCCCCCCCCCGGCCCGACCCCGGTCATGAGGAATTCAACACCGGCTGCTGAATTCCTCAACAGCCGGCGCCAGCCTCCACCCCGCCGCACACCGGACCACCAGGTGGTTCTTGCGAAAATATAAAACAATATCAGTATATTAGATTGGAAACCTCCGCCAGCCCGACCACTGGCATGCCCGATGCAAGCCACAGGGACAGACAGCAGCTCGTTCACCAGGCCACGAAACGCGACTTCCCGATGCCGAGGAGGACACCATGGAAGCTTCAACCATCTCCCGAACCGGACCGACCACAGCGGGGCGAGAAGCACCGGCCAAGGTGGTGCGGCTGGACAGCATCCGGCCCCGGCCGCGCCTCGGCCGTTGCATCCTGGCCTTTTCCATCGGCCTGGCCATCCCCTTCATCGGCTCCGAGGTGCTCATTCGGCTGGCTGTGCTCTTCCACTAGCATAGCGGCCCTCTTCTTTCCCCGACCAGGGGGGAGCCAACACGGCAAGGAGGGAACAACCATGGATAAGGATCTGGTCCTGCCCGGCACAACGGGCGCCGGCGCCCTGGGCAGCGGTGCCCGGGAGCTGGCTGCACCGAAGAGCGTCCGGGTCATGCGTCACGTCATGTTCTTCGTGCTCGCCGCCGCTCTGCCCTTCATCGTGGCCGAGCTGGCGGTCCAGTACTACCTGGCCGTGCACCCCAACCCGGCCCTGGTGAGCCGCCAGGAGATCAGGCTCAGCAGCCAGGAGCGGCGGGTCGAGGCCCTGGCCCGCCAGGTCAAGGCTCTCAGGTCCGGAGACTACGCCGAACGGTTCGCGTACATCGCGGGCGGCCGGCAGCAGGGAGCTGCCTTGGAGGAGCGGCTTTCCGGTCGCATCCGGGCGGCGGAAGCCGAGCTGGCCAAGGCCGAGGGGGAGGCAAGCAGCCTGCCGGTCCCAGGCCCACCGCCTTCTCCCCGGCCCTGAAGAGCCCCTGCCCATGGGGGAAGGGCACAAGGCATCAGTCCTGGCCTCCAGGCCCGGACTGATGCCTTTTTCATGAGCCGGGCTCGCCGGTGTCGGGGCCGGCGCTGCTGTCCTGGGGCTCGGCCTCTGCCAGGGTGGGCGCAGGCGCGGACAAGGTGTCGGTGAGATTCTCCCGCTGGAGCACAAACTGCTGGAGGACCTCGCAGCCCTGGCAGCAGACCACCTTCTCCGGATAGGCGCCGACCCGCATCCCGGCGCAGTGGGTGCCCAGGATCAGCCAGCAGCGGGACTCCTTGGAGCCGTAAGCCGGACAGCTGACCTCGCCGCAGTGCATATACTCCCAGCAATGGGTCGGCTTGCCCAGGGAGCGTGGCTCCTCCAGAAAGACCTCGCAGGGGGTTTCAAAAAGACGCGACAGCTCCTCGGCCACGGTCAGCTCCAGGACCGGCTGCTCCGGATGCTCCAGCACCTCCTCCCGGAGCGGGATGGTGAAATGGAAGCGACTGCCCTTCCCCGGCTCGCTGTCCACCCAGATCACGCCCTTGTGCAGAGCCACCAGGCTGCGGGCGATGGCAAGGCCGAGGCCGGTGCCTTCCGCCCCCTTGGCCGCGGAAGGATCGGCCTGCACGAACTTGTTGAAGATCCTGGTGATATGCTCCTCCTCGATGCCAATGCCGGTATCGACGACGCTGACCTCGACAAAAAGCGGCGGCTGTCCGGGCGCAACTCCACGCCGTGAGGTGCGCACCACGACGTCGATGCCACCGGCCTGGGTGAACTTGATGGCGTTGGTGATGAGGTTGATCAGGATGTACTTGACCTTCTCAGGATCGGCATAGACCAGGTCGGCTTCCTGGTCGACCGCCACCGAATATTGCAGGTTCTTCTCCCGGATCCGCACCTCGAACAGGGGCATGATGCTACTGATCAACGAGGAGATGCTGAAACGCTCCGGCTCCAGGGTGATTCGCCCCGCTTCGATCTTGGACAGATCCAGGATATCGTTGATCAGTCGCAAGAGGTGGCTGGCATTGGCCGAGACCTTCTCCAGGCTCCGCCGCTGCTCGGCGTTGATTTTGCCATCGACCTCGTCCAGCAGCAGATCGGTAAAGCCGATGATCGAGTTCATCGGCGTCCTGAGCTCGTGGGACATGTTGGCCAGGAAGTTGGACTTGATCTGGTTGAGCTCGGTGAGCCGCGTGTTCGCCCGCCGCAGCTGGAAGATCAGGGTGGCCCGCTCCCGGAGCAGCACGCTCTTCTTGGCGATCTCGGCTTCCAGCTCCCGGCTGAACTCGCCGATCCGCTTGACCATATCGTTGAACAGGGAGCCCAGGACGCCGATCTCGTCCTGGGTGTTGATGGAGACCGACACGCTCATGTCCCCATCCGCGAAGCGGCGGGCCTGCTCGGCCAGCTGCTGCACCGGCCTCTGCACGAACTTGACCACCATCGTGTAGATGAGAAAGATGGTGATCGAGATGCCGATGACACTGATGACGATGGTCCGGTTCCGGGCATCGGACACCGCGCGATAGGCCTGCCGGACGTCGGTCCGGATCACCAGACCGCCGACCACCGCCCGTTTCGAGCCGTGGCAGTGGAAACAGTCCCCCTGGTTGGCGATGGACTGGATGGTGATGAGGAAGAGACCGTCGGCCGTCTCCTCCTGGAAGGATCTCTCCGGGCTGGTGCCCGTGAGCAGGGCCTGGCGCAGGGCCTCCAGGGCCTCGGTACTGGCGAGGATGCCGGCCAGCGGCTGCTGGACCCGGGTCTCGTGGGTCGACCACACCACCCGGCTGTCGAAATCACACATGTAGACCTGGACGTCCTGCATCTTGCTGCGCACGTCCCTGAGGACCTTGATCACCGACTCGCTGTCGCCCACCGACATGGGGTAGCGGATGCCGGCATAGGTCGAGGCGGCCACATCGCGGTTGAGCGCCGTCACCAGGCTGATCCGATCCCGGGTGCCAAAATAGATCCGCAGCAGGATCTCGGCGGTCATGACGACGGAGATGCTGATGATCACCACCGCCATGATCTTGTTGCCGAAGCTCTTCCTGATCAGGCTGAACATGGCGCCCCGCGTCTCTTTCCTGGGCTGGTCGCGCCCGCCCGGCAAGAGGCCAAACGTCAATGGGCCCCGCCGTGGATGAGGGGCTTGAAGCGGAAGGCCTCAACCCTTGCCGAGACGTGGCAGACCTCACAGTCCTCCAGGGTGAGGCGGCCTTTGATGTCCCCGGGCTCCCGGCTGGCGGCGTGCCGCTCCCCGGGGCCATGGCAGACCTCGCAGCCGGCGTTCGCCAGCTGCGGCGTCTGCTGAGGGCTGACGAAGCCGCCCGGCCGGCCATAGCCGGTGGTGTGGCAATGGTAGCAGCCCTCCACCTCCTCTGGGGTGAGACCATCCCGAAGGCGCTCGATGCTGGAGAACGAGTTCGCCTTCTTGGCGTACTGCTTGAAGTTGGCGTACTCCTGGGGGTGGCAGCCCTGGCAGGCCTCGGTGCCCAGGTAACGGACCGGCGCCGGGTCCCCGGGCAGCGGCGCGGCAGGGGTGGCAGACAGCAGGCTGGGCGGGCTGGCCCGGGTGCCCGCCACTGCGAGGAAGGACAAGAGCAGAAAGAAGCCCAGGGAGGTCATGGTCGACCGGCGTCGCCGGCCGCCCGGTCTTGGGAATGCCGTCATCGCCCCACCCCCTTCGGACCGAATGCCGCCGTCGCTGCGACGGGGCCACTGGCTGAGCGGATCAGGAAATCGTCAGAGACCGCCGGGATACCGGCTCTTCGCCATGCGCGGTGGATGGCTGTCTCCTGGTGTCTTCTTATCACCCGCCCTGCAGGAAAGGCCAGGAAAAAAAATCCCTTCCTCATACGCCTGCGGCAGGTGGGGCCGCCACCTGCCGCAGGACTGAAAGGGAAGGCCGGGCCGCCGGGCACCGGCCTTCCTCGGTGTTGGGAGAGGGACCGTCACTCGGACAGGAAGAGATCCCGCGCCAGCCGGTCCCAGTTGTTCCAGTCGATGTTCTTGGCGATGCCCGGCATGGGCACGCCGCCGTCCTGGTAGACCAGACCGGCCTCGCCGACCATCCGCAGCCGCAGCTTGTCCACCGCCTCCTCCATCCATTTGAAGGCCAGCTTGCCGGACAGGAGGTTCTTGGCCTCCCGGGCCAGGCCCTCGGGCCTGACCTTGTAGATCCAGCCATTGCCGAAGGGATCGTCGTTGAGCAGGGCCGCGTTCTCCTGGATCGCCTCGTTGACCTCAACGATCTGGCCGCTCACCGGCGACACCATGTTGATGAGCTTCGGTCCCACCCACAGGCCCCAGGCCCGTCCCCCCTGCTTCAGTTGACTCCCCACCTTGGTGGTGGCGACGATGTCCACCTTGCCCACCAGCTTCTGGGCAAAGTCATCGAGCCCCACCCGCACAGTGCCCGGATCGGCCGGGTCGGCTTGGGCCCAGGTGTGACCCTGGTGGAAAAGGAAGCCCTCCGGCACATGGAACCAGTCCATCATGGCGTTGAGGCCCTGCCCCACCCGGGCGACCACCGGCTGGAAGTAGCGGGAGGTCAGGAACAGATAGAAGGTCACGAACGCCCCGAGAAAGCCCAGGATCAGCAGATACTCGAAGCCCTTGGTTGCGTAGATGGCGATGTTTCCCATGACTCGAACCTCCACAGATTGACGTTACCGCGCGATGCTGCTGCCCTTGAGGGCACCTTCCGGGACGTGCGCCGGCTCGACCACCGGCCGGTCGATGTCCCGGGCCCAGGCCGGCGGCTCCACCAGCACCGGCATCCGGTTGACCACCCAGCGGAAGGCCCAGATCTCGGCAAAGACCACCGCCAGGGTGATGACGATCTCCATCCACGATGGCACATAGTGCATGGGCACGTTCCACTTGAAGGCCACCACGGAGACATTGAGCCGGTTGAGGATAATGCCCAGGGCGGTGATCACGGCCGCGCTCAGGATGATCTTCTTGCTGCGGATCTGGGCACCAAAGATGTAGAGCAGCATGGGCAGAAGCACGAAGCCACCCATCTCCGTCAGGTACAGATAGCCCATGGGTGTCTTCAGAAGATCGAAGTGCAGGCCATGGATCAGGACCAGGACCTTGAGAAAGAAGTAGACGAACATGGCCGCTGCCGCCAGGCGGCTGAGGCTGGTCAGGATATCCGTGTACTCGGTATGATGGCTGTCGCTGATCTGGTGACTGAACACCCGGTGGCTGATCGTGCCCTCGATGATGACGATGGACATCCCGGCAAAGACGCTGGAGACCACGAACAGCACCGGGATGTACTCGGTGTACCACAGGGGATGGATCTTGGCCGGCGCCATCAGGAACAAGGCACCGAGACCGGACTGGTGCAGGAGCGACAGGCAGATGCCGAAGATCACCGCCCCCACGGTCAGGGTGCCCAGCACCTTGCGCAGGCGCCTGAGGCCCAGCCATTCCGCCACCGCCGGCGAGAACTCCACAAACTGGGCGATCATATAGAGGAGGAAGTGCCAGGCCACCAGGAACAGCACCGAGCTGATCCCGAAGGAGTTGCCGATGATGGGGTTGACCATCTTCCAGGGCCGGCCAACATCCAGGGCCAGGGCGCCGGCATAGAAGACATAGGCCAGAAAGCCGTTCAGCACTGTGGCCCGAACGATGCCGTGGAACTTCTCCATGCGCAGGATATAGACCAGAAAGGTCAGGGTGTAGGCCCCGGCGGCGAAGGCCACGCCGGTCACGACGTCGAAGCCGATCCAGATCCCCCAGGGGAACTCCTGGCTGAGGTTGGTGGTGGCGCCCAGGCCCTTGGCAAAGCGCAGGACCACCAGGACCAGGCCGGTCAGGATGATGGGCGCGGTGATGATGTTGAAGGGGGTGAGAAGGTTGCCCTTGGGCTTCAGCTCGCTTTTGAGGAACAGCCAGAGGTCCTGCCCCAGGGCCCTGCTGTGGCTTGATGTCGCGGTCGCAGTCTTCACGTCATGCCTCCGTTCGTTGCAGTGTTGAGCCAAACTCGCCTGTCAGGCACCCCCTAGCCATGGTGCCCTCCCCCCTTGCTGCCGGTGGCCTGCCGCAGTCCTGCCAGGAAGGCCGGCCCCAGGAGCAGCACCAGGGGCACCGAGTAGAGGAAGGTCTTGGTGTGCTCGGGATAGGCCACGGTGCCCAGGTCGGTCCGGAAGCCCAGCTCCTCGAAGGGCACGGCGGCCAGATAGAGGACGTTGGTGCCCCCGACCTCGCTCTCGCCGTAGATGTGGTTGACATAATCCGCCGGCCGCTCGGCGATGCGGGCCCGGGCGATGGTCAGAAGCTGGCCCCGCTGGCCGAAGAGCAGCGCCTCCTGGGGGCAGGCGTCCACACAGGCCGGCTGCTGGCCCTCGGTGACCCGGTCGTAGCACATGGCGCACTTGCGGATCCGGGGATTGATGCTGCCATACTCGAATTTGGGAACATCGAAGGGGCACGCCACCATGCAGTAGCGGCAGCCCATGCACTTGTCCTCCCGCCAGATGACCGGTCCCTCCGGGGTCTTGTACATGGCGTTGGTCAGGCAGGCGGAAACACAGGCCGGCTGGTCGCAGTGCATGCACTGGCTCTTGCAGAACACGCTTCCCGCCGCCGTGCTGTTGTCGTTGACCACCGTGAAGGCCTCCGGCCCGGTGGCCCGGCGCTGGCTGCTGTCCGGTTGGCCGGTGACCGCCGGCAGCCCATTCTTTTCGGCGCAGGCCCGCTCACAGGATTGGCAGCCGATGCAGCGGCTGGTGTCCACCAGCATAGCCAGCTGGGTGGAGGGGTCCTTGGGTGCCGTGCCTGCCAAGGCCTCCACTGGATCCATGAAGAGAGAGGCCCCTGCGGCCAGCCCGGTGACCTTCAAGAGATTTCTTCGCGTGGTCTTCATTTTGTCTCCCTCCCTTGCCGGGCATGACAGTCCTCACAACCGATGGGCCCGCCGACCTCCCGGTGGCAGCCCATGCAGCTCAAGTGGTAGGCCCGCTTCAGCCCGGTCCGCTCATTGTGGAAGGTGCTGGCGGCGGCCTGCTCAGGTCGACCGCTGGCCGCCTCCAGGGGGCGCGCGCCGTGGCAGTCCCGGCACGCCACCGGGCCGTTGTCGATGCCCTGGTCGTGGCAGCGGACACAGGCCGCCGCTTCCGCCGGGGCGCCGGCGGTGTGATGGTGACAGGCGGCACAGCTGGCCACCTCCAGGTGCATGGCATGGTCGAAGGCGACTGGCGCATAGAGGTTGGCCAGCCGGTCCAGATCCACCAGATCCGGGCTGTCCTGGGCGTGGGCATACGGCCAAACACCGACCAGCGCGGCAGCCGCGGCAAGAATCCTGATGCAATGTCGAGACAAAGTGCGCATCGTGCTCATCTCCTCATGTTGTTGGCTGCTTGCTCATCCAGACACCCTCCTGCTCCTCTGCTCGATTGCCGCCCGGGATCGGCATTCATGAGGAGACAGAGGAAAGGGGTGCGCTGGCCATTGACCTGGGCAAGAGCAATGCCAACCGGGCGAAACCTCCCCCAACCATGACGCCAACGTCCTGTTTTTCCAGAATAAAAAATTTCCGTTGCCGAGCGGTTGCCGGTTTCTGGTATAGCTGGGCCAGGGGAGGGCGCCTTGGGGCCACTTCCGGGGCCGAAAAGTGCCGTTGAGATTCTCAACGGCCCATGCTGAATTCCTGGACACCGCTCCGGCACCGGCCCGGGAGGCCGCCCGGCCGGGGCGGCGGTCGCCGGCGGGCGGATGGCTTGCATGGCTCGTGAGGCACGGACCGGGAACGGCGGCCGGGGACTTTGGATCATCGCCGGCCACGGCGGGCCGCGGGTGGAACCGGGGCGCCTCGCTGCTCCCGGGTGAACAACCGGCTGCAAGGGTGCTGACCATGGACAGGAACGAGGCTGGCAGTGTACGGATCCTGGTGGTGGACGACGAGTTCTCGGTGCGGGACTCCCTGCGCGCCTGGTTCGAGAACGAGGGCTACACCGTCGGCGTGGCGGCCAGCGGCAAAGAGGCGCTGGCCAAGCTGGCAGAGGGGGAATGGGATGTCTTCTTTCTCGACCTGAAGATGCCGGGTATGGGTGGCCTGGAGCTCCAGGAGCGGATCAGGGCGGTCCGTCCGGACAGCACTATCATCATCATCACCGCGTACGCCTCGGTGGATTCAGCGGTGCAGGCCATGAAGCACGGCGCCTACGATTACCTGCCCAAGCCCTTCGACGCCGAGCATCTGGCGCTCCTGGTCCGCAACGTGGTGGAGCGGCAGCAGCTGGTGCAGGAGACCGCCAGGCTCAAGAAGACCCTCACCGCCGCCTGCCCGGCCGGCGAGCTCATCGGCGCCAGCCCCGCCATCAAGGCGGTCGAGGAGCGGTTGCCCGACCTGGCTGCAGCACAGACTCCAGTGCTGGTGCGGGGGGAGAGCGGCACCGGCAAGGAGCTCGTAGCCCGGGTCATCCACGGCCACAGCCGCCGCCGCTACGCCCCCTTTGTGACCGTTACCTGTGGCGCTCTGCCGGAGGCGATCCTGGAAGGCGAGCTGTTCGGCCACGAGAAGGGGGCCTTGGCCGGGGCGCAGTGCGCCAGAAAGGGCAAACTGGAGCTGGCCGACGGCGGCACCCTCTTTCTGGACGAGGTGGGAGACTTAAGCCTGCGGCTGCAGCTGGCCCTCCTGGAGGTCCTGGACGACCGGCGCTTCCTGCGCCTGGGCGCGAGCCGGGAGATCCGGACCGACTTCCGGCTGATCGCCGCCACCAATCAGGATCTGGGGGCCGCGGTGGCAGCCGGGCGCTGCAGTCGGGAGCTTTGCGAGCGGCTGCAGGTCCTGGTCATCGATCTGCCACCGCTCCGGGAACGGCCGCAGGACATCCCGCTTCTGGCCATGTATTTCCTGGAGCGGGCCGGCCGGCAGATGAACAAGCCCCTGGCTGGGATCAGCCCGGCAGCCATGGAGCGGCTCCTGGCGTACCCGTGGCCGGGCAACGTCCGAGAGCTGGCCAATGCCCTGGAGCGGGCCGCCGTGGTGGCCCGGGACCGGCTGATCCGGGTCGAGGATCTGCCCCTGGACAAGACCGCTGGGGACGAGAGCGAGGCCCGGCGCACCCGGGACGCCCTTAAGGCCTGCGGCTGGAGTCTCGGCCAGGCGGCGCGCCTGCTCCAGGTGGACCTGGCCACCCTTTATGACCGGATCCGGCGCTACGGCCTTACGGAGCCAGGGCCCGGCGCCCCATGAACGGTATCGCCCTCCTCCCGCTCACCAGGGCCAGTCAGGAGGTGGCCCAGTTCCTGAGCCTCGCCCTGGCCGAGGTCTTCTCTGTCCCCTGCCGCGTGCTCCCTGAGGAGATCCCTCTCGCCCCGTACTACAACGGCGAGCGGCGGCAGTACCACTCCACCCCGATCCTGCAACAGCTCATGGCCGTCGCCGGCCGGGGCGACACCAGCCACGTTCTGGGCGTCCTGGATGTGGATCTCTACATCCCGATCCTGACCTTCGTTTACGGCGAAGCCCGCCTGGGCGGCTGCTGCGCCCTCATCTCCACCTGCCGCCTGCATCAGGCCTTCTATGGTCTGCCCGAGGACGAGGTGCTCTTCCTGCGGCGCAGCGAAAAGGAGGCCATCCACGAGCTGGGCCACACCCTGGGCCTCACCCATTGCCGCGACTACGAGTGCGTCATGCACTACTCCCAATCCGTGGAATACATCGATCTCAAGCGCAGCACCTTCTGCGCGGACTGCCACCGCGCCCTCGGGCTGCCCCGCCGCTGGTGGTAGGCGCACCAGCGACCAGCCATGCTGACCGAGCTGAGCCGGTGGGCGGCATCCCAGCTCAGGGTGCGGCCGCAGCCGGTCCGCCCGCGTTGACAACCCCGGCCACCCCACGTACCATGCGGCCATGAGCGAGGTGGCCAATCCCCACGATCGGTTCGTGAAGGAGGTCCTGGGCCAGCCGGCCACGGCCCGGGACTTCCTGGTCAACTACCTGCCGCCAGCGGTGGTCGACTGCCTGGACCTGTCCACCCTGGACGTGGTGAAGGACACCTTCGTCGATCCCAAGCTGGCGGAGCATCTCTCCGACCTTCTGTACCAGGTGAGCCTGCAGGACAACCGGCTGGGCTACCTCTACTTCCTGTTCGAGCACCGCAGCATCCCCTCGGCTGCCCACCCCTGGATCTCGTGCGCTACGGGGTGCAGATCTGGCGCCGGCACCTGGCCATCCATCACCGCCCACCCTGCCGCCAATCATCCCGCTCATCTTCTACCACGGCCGGAACACATGGGTGCATCCTCTGGACTTTGCTGGGCTTTTTGATCTGCCCGCGGCCCTGGTGCCGTACCGACCGTCGTGGCGCTACGAGCTCATCGACCTGGCCCGTTGGCCGGATGAGGACCTCAAGGGCGAGGTCCTGCTCCGTTCGTTTCTCCTGGTCACCAAGCACATCTTTGCCGAGGATCTTGGCGAGCGGCTGCCGGACATTCTCGTTCTGCTCCGGGATCTGGCCCGTTCCAAGACCGGACTGCAGTATGTGGAAACGTTACTCCGCTACGTGGCTGCCGGCGCACCGCAGGTGGAGGAGAAGGCCTTTCAGACAGCCATCGAGACGGCCCTTGCCGAAGGAGGGATAGCCATGCCGACACTGGCTGGACGTTGGGAGCAACGGGGATTGGAGCGAGGACTGGAGCAGGGGCAGCGGCGTACCTTGAGCGCCTTGCGCCGGTCCATCATCGATGTCCTGGAGGCCCGCTTCGAGGCGGTTCCGGCTGTGGTGCTCCTCGAGCTGGACAAGGTGGAGCGGGAAGAAACCTTGCACACCCTGCACAAGCGAGCGGTGGTCATCGCCTTGGCTCCTCGGGCAGGAAGATGGTCACCGTGGTGCCCTGGCCCTCCCGGGAATCCACCAGGATCTCGCCCCGGTGCGCCTTGACGATCTCGTACACCACGGTGAGGCCGAGGCCGACATTGGCTCCTGCCCCGGGCCCGGACGGCGCCGGGACCTTGGTGGTGAAGAACGGCTCGAAGATGTGGGCCCGGGTCTCTTCGCTCATGCCGGTGCCGTTGTCCCGGACGAAGACCGTCGCCCCCCGCCGCTCCGGCTCCGGCAGGCTGCCCAGGTCCAGCTGCCCGCTGCCTGGCGGCACCGCATCGCAGGCGTTGAGCAGCAAGGCCACCAGGGCCTGCTTGATCTTCTGGCGATCGCAGCTCACCACAAGGGGCTCAGGGGCCAGGTGCAGCTGGGCCTCGATGCCCTGCAGCTCGATCTTGTGCCGCACCAGCTGCACGCACTCCTGGATGACCGGGTTGAGGTCGTGGCGGTCCAGCTGCGGCTGATCCGGCCGGGAAAACTGCAGCAGGTTGCGGACGATCTCGCCGCAGCGGCCGGATTCGCTTTCGATGGTGGCCAGATACTGGAGACGGCGGGGGTCGCCGCCGCCGTCCGCCGCCCCCTCCTGTTTCAGGAGCAGCTTGGCGTAGGTCCGGATACCGGCCAGGGGATTGTTGATCTCGTGGGCAACGATGGCGGCCAGCCTGCCCAGGGAGGCCATCTTCTCGGCCTGGATGGCGCCGTCCATGGCCCGCCGCAGCTGGCTCGTCCGCTCCTCCACCAGTTCCTCGAGGTTTCTGGTCCAGACGCTGATCTCCTGGCGGGCCTGGCGCAGATCCCGTGTCATCCGGTTGAACGACCGGCCCAGTTCCCCGATCTCGTCACCGGAGACCGGCTCGATGGCCGCCTCCAGATCCCCCGCCGCCACCCGGGCCACCGCCCGGGAAAGCCGGGCGACCGGCAGGGTGATGAACCGCTGCACCAGGGCATAGATGAGGAGCATGGTGGCGCCGATGCCCAGGCTGATGATCGCAATCGAGCTGTGGGTGGCCCGGGTGATGGCGGCCAGCGGGCGCTCCATGTTGGCCCGGATCACCATGCCGCCGACAATGGCCCGGGAAGCGCCGTGGCAGTGGACGCACTCCGGCTCGTTGGCGATCGGCTCGATGGTCACCAGGTAGCGGCCGTCCGCCCGCCGCTCTTCATAGGAGGAGCGGGCCAGGACCGAGCCGGATTGCAGGGCCTCGCCGAGGCCGGCCAGAATGGCCGGGCTGGCGATGACCGCCGCGATCCGCTCCTGGACCCAATCCGGGTGGGTGGACCAGACGATTACCTGGTCGGGATCGCAGATGAAGACCTCGGTGTCCGTCAGCCGCCACCGGATATCGGCCAGAACCCGCTTCACCGCCTCGCTGTCGCCCATGGACATCGGGTAGCGGATTCCCGCGTAAGCGGCCCCGGCCAGATCGACGGCCATCACCTCCATCTGCTCGATCCGGTCGCGGATTCCCAGGGACAGGCGCACCGCGATCTCGACACCCATGATCACCAGGATGCCTGCGAAGACCGCGGCCAGGATCTTGTGGCTCAGGGATCGCAAGAAGCGTGGGAAGGCCATGGCCTGGTCGATAGGCTCCGCTGCGAATCGTCACGGTGGCCGGTCCCCGGCTGCCGGCTCCCGGAATTCTCGGCAGCCAGCTGGTCCGTGCGGCCGGCCATCAGCTCCCTGCCCGTGCAGATTCCGTTCCCGGCCGGCAGAACGCGGCGGCAACGGGGCTTCCCCGGCCCCCTGGCCCGGCTCGGAGGCCGGCTGTCGAAACTTTCAACAGCAGCTGTTGCGCGCTTCAACAGCACCGAAGCAACGAATGTCGAATATCAAACACGCTGCCATGCGCGGCGGGGCGCACCCAAGTGGGTGCAACGCCGGAAGTCCGCAAGAAGAGCTGGGCACAACTCTTGCTGGGCTGTTGCGCAGGGCGCCCGGGCCCCGACAAGGCTGGTCCCGGCCGCCCAGGATACCCAGCGAGGATACCAGCATGAGCCTGCGCAACCTGGACTACCTCTTCCGGCCTGAATGTGTCGCGGTCATCGGCGCCTCCAACCGCCCCCAGAGCATCGGGGCGGTCATCATCCGCAACCTCCTGCAGGGCGGGTTCGCGGGGCCGATCATGCCGGTCAACCCCAAGTACGGCGCCGTGGCGGGGGTTCTGGCCTACCCGGACGTGCAGCGGCTGCCCACCCCGCCCCAGCTGGCGGTGATCTGCACCCCGCCAGCCACCGTACCGGAGCTGGTGGAGGAGCTGGGCAAAAGAGGCACCCGCGCCGCCGTGGTGGTGACGGCCGGCCTCGGCCGCGCGTACGACAGCCGCGGCCGCCGCCTCCAGGACGCCATGCTGGAGGCGGCCCGCCGCCACGAAGTGCGCATCCTCGGCCCCAACTGCCTGGGCCTCCTGGTGCCCCGCCTGGGCCTCAACGCCAGCTTTTCCCACGTGGCGGCCCTGCCGGGCAAGATCGGCTTCATCTCCCAGTCCGGCGCCCTGGCCACCACGGTCCTGGACTGGGCCCGCTCCAAGGGGATCGGCTTTTCCCACTTCGTGTCCCTGGGCGATGCCGTGGACCTCGATTTCGGGGACGTCCTGGACTATCTGGCCCAGGACCAGGTCACCCGGGCCATCCTCATGTACATCGAATCCGTGCACCACCACCGGGACTTCCTGTCCGCGGCCCGGGCCTGCGCCCGCATCAAGCCGGTGCTGGTGATCAAGGCCGGCCGGCAGACGGAAGGCGCCCGGGCCGCCGCCTGCCACACCAATGCCCTGGCCGGCTCGGACGCGGTCTTCGACGCCGCCATCGGCCGGGCCGGCATGCTCCGGGTCTACAACTTCAACGAGCTGTTCGCTGCTGTGGAGACCCTGGCCCATGCCGCACCGGTGAAAGCGAAGGCCCTGGCCATCATCACCAACGGGGGTGGCCCCGGGGTGGTGGCGGTGGACAGCCTCATCGAGCAGCGCGGCAGCCTCACCGAGCTTGGGCCGGAAACCCTGGCCAAGCTGGAACAGGTGCTGCCAGCCACCTGGTCAGGCGCCAACCCGGTGGACATCATCGGCGATGCGCCCGGCAGCCGGTATGCCGCGGCCCTCAAGATCCTTCTCGAAGCCCCCGAGACCGAGGCGATCCTGGTCATGCACGCGCCTACCGCCATCGCCAACAGCCGCGAGGCGGCCCAGGCGGTGATCGATACCGTCCAGGCGTACAAGGGCTATCGCCAGAAGCTCATTCTCACCAACTGGCTGGGGGAAGAGGGCGCTCAGCCCAGCCGCCAGCTGTTCGCCGAGGCGGGCCTGCCCTCTTACCGCACCCCGGAGGGGGCGGTGCGGGCCTTCATCCATCTGTGGCGCTACCGCCAAAACCAGGAGCTGCTCCTGGAGACCCCGCCCTCGGCCCCGGCGGAATGCATCTCCGGCGCCAAGGCCGCTCGCCAGGTGGTGGACCAGGTCCTGGCCTCCGGCCACGCCCTCCTTGGCGAGCCCGAGGCCAGGACGGTGCTGGCGGCCTACGGCATCCCCTTCGTGGAGGCCCGGATGGCGACCACGCCGGAGCTGGCCGGCGAGCTGGCCAGCCAGCTGGGCTTTCCGGTGGCCTTGAAGATCCTCTCCCCGGACATCAGTCACAAGTCCGATGCCCAGGGGGTGGTCCTGGACCTGCCGGAAAAGGCGGCGGTGCAGGCCGCCGCCGAGGAGATGCTGGCCCGGGTCACCGCTCTCAAGCCCGAGGCCCGGATCCTGGGCTTCACGGTCCAACGTATGGCCCGCTGGCCCAGGGCCCATGAGCTCATCATCGGCATGGCCTGCGATCCGGTCTTCGGGCCGGTCCTGGTCTTCGGCCACGGCGGCACCGCCGTGGAGGTGGTCTGCGACAAGGCCGTGGCCCTGCCGCCCCTCAACCTGAGCCTGGCCCGGGAGCTCATCTCCCGCACCCGGGTCTACCAGCTCCTGAAAGGCTACCGGGACCAGCCGGCCGCCGATCTCGACGCCATTGCCTTGACCCTCATGCAGGTCTCCCAGCTGGTGATCGACATCCCCCAGATCGAGGCCATCGACATCAACCCCCTGCTGGCCGGTCCGAACGGGGTGCTGGCCGTGGATGCCCGCATCCAGGTGCGGCGGGAGGTGCTGCCTGGCACCGAGCGGCTGGCCATCAAGCCCTATCCCAAGGAGCTGGAGGAGGAGACGGTCAGCCGCAACGGCCGGTCGCTGCGCCTGCGGCCCTTGCGGCCCGAAGACGCCGAGGCCCACGATCTTCTCATCAGCATGCTGGACCCCCAGGACGCCTACTTCCGCTTCTTCCGGACCATCGGCCGCATGCCCCGCAGCGAGCTGGCCCGGCTCACCCAGATCGACTACCACCGGGAGATGGTGTTCATCGCCGAGGCCGCCGACCCCAAGGGCCTGCCGGAGACCCTGGGCGAGGTCCGGGCCATGATCGATCCGGACAACACGGCGGCCGAGTTCTCGATCCTGGTCCGCTCCGACCAGCAGGGCCAGGGCCTGGGCCGGATCCTCATGAACAAGATCCTCCGCTACTGCCAGAGCCGGGGCACCCGGGAGATGGTGGGGGACATCCTCTTCCATAATCACCGCATGCTGGCCCTCGCCAAGTCCCTGGGCTTCCGGGAGACCTTGTGCCTGCGGGACCACACGGTGCAGGTGCGCCTGCCGCTCCAGGAACTGCCCCAGGCCCACGCGCTCGAAAAGGCGACCGAGCCCCGGCTGGCCGAGGCGGTGAGCTGAGAAGCGAGAAGCCGTCTATGCCAAAGGAAGCAGTGCCTTCCCGGCAGCCACGGCCAGCTCCTGGGCGATCATCTTCTGGGCAGGCTTGTCCTGCGGCCAGCCTGCCACGTTGGCGTGGTTCGAATTGCCGGAGACAGGCGCGGCAAGCACCTGGAGCTTTTGGGCTTGAAAGGCGGAGGCGGTCAGGTCTGCCCGACCACGAAGGGTTTTGCCCCGCTTCTCGGCCACGTCGTGGCCAAGTTGCCAGAGCTCAGCTCCGGAAAGGTGCAGGTGGCGGGTGACTGACAGGTCTTGATGCGGATGCGGGATCAAGGCGTCCGGCTTGATGGTTCTGTCCCGCCGGATGTGATCCCGGTACAGGATGAAACGAGCGAGCAGCTCTCTGGGTGCGACGCCATCTTCTTGGCTCATGCAGCCATAACCCGGCGAATCAGTTCGAGAATCATCTCGGGGGGTGTATCGAAAAACGGCTCCGTCCCATAGTGTCTGGCCGTCCCCAGCAGGGCGGCATAATGCAGCTCACTATCCGGGCTGACGCTCACCGAAAGGAGGCGGCGGGGCGAGCGATACCACTCCAAGGTGAGATGGCCGTCGGGTTCAGCGCCGATGGCGGGGGGTGGAGCGACCCACGGCAACCCCTCCAGAAACCGTCGCGCCAGAGAGTATGTGGTCCAGGTTACCGGCAGGGCGCCGTAGCCATCCCAATCAGGCTCCCTGCATTCGCGATAGACCCTTGCCAACTCCTCCAGGGCCTTCTTGCCATACAGTCGAACCACCAGAGAACCTTGCAGGAGGCGACGCTGTTCTCTTTCCAGGGCCACGAACCCTGCTGTATCGCTGCAGCCCGAAGAGATCGCCGGGCGGTATGTCTGGCTCGGCATGGCGAGCCGTCCGGTCAACATCGGAACATCTCCTTTGCCTTGGCGGTGATACTGCCGAAAAACACCTTGTTCTTCAACCAGCGCATCTCCTCCAGCCGGTGCGCCAGATTCGCCTGTTCGACATCGAGCTCTTGCACAGTAAAGACATCGATATCAAGGATAAGGGCGGTTGCCGGCTCTTGCTGAATCGTCAGGATAACGTTGATGGCGTAAGGGTGTCCCGGCACCACCAAGGTGTCATGGTGCATGAAGCCCGCCAGGGGGAGGTCGAAACTACCCGGTGGCGCCGGTGCGGGCTCTATGTACTCCGCCAGCTGGGCATCTGCTACGGGAAGCGGGATGCGGTTGATGAAGCGGAGTCCGACGCGGTGGATTTGTGCCGGCTGGGCCAGTTGCTGGAAGACCTCCCACAGATGCCGGCCTTCGGAGCAAAACTGCCGCCAGTCTCCGTAAGGGGGGAGCCTGCTGGCGGCTACGCCGTCCCGGCCGAAGGTTGCGATGTGCTTTTCATCGGCGGACCGGAACCGCAAACCGCTCCAGCCAAGGTCCTGAAGCCGCGGCTCACAGGCTCTTCCTCCCTCCAATCTGACCTCATGTTGAAAGGCATGAAGGGAATCCAGGAAGGCGTAGCCGGGCAGGACCGACTCAAGATGGGTGCGCACAGGGTCTTCTTCAAAGACATTCGTAGCGCGCGCCCGGATATCGATCACCGCCTCGACGATGGGTGCCTTGGGAAACTGCTCGAATTCCTCCGCGATGTTGATCGTCACGCCATTCCGAATAGTCATGCGCCGTGACCTGTCACGATGACAAGACGGATGCCGCTCGGCTCCACCTGTCGGTGTGAAAAGTCTTACCGGGGTGGCCCCCCGCCCCAGGAGGCGGGACGCGGGAAGTGGGGCTTCTGTTCCTCATGGCCTGTTCATACCCTGCCTGGGGGTGGAGTGCAACAACGTGGGGTCCTGAACGGCATAGCCTGGCCGGAGCCGGTGACCTGAGAAGCACTGACCTTTCGCCGCGGGCTAGATCGAAAAGTCCACCGGCAGGTCTGCTGGCGCAACCGGGAAGGTCAGGGTGACCAGGGTGCCCTCCCCTGCCCGGCTCTGCACACTGATGGCGCCGCCGTGCGCCTCGATGATCTTCTTCGTGCTGGCCAGCCCCAGGCCGGTCCGCTTCTTGCCCGGCTTGGTGGTGAAAAAGGGCTCAAACACCAGGGGCAGGTTCTCCTCGGCAATCCCTTCGCCGGTGTCCTGGATCCGGATCACCACGAAATTCCCGGCCGCGATGGAGCGGAGCGTCGAGGCCACCTTCAGGACCCCGCCCTGCGGCATGGCCTCGATGGCATTGGCCAGCAGGTTGGCCAGGATCTTCTCCGCCAGCTGGCGGTCGATGTGGATCGCCGGCACCACGTCCAGGTCGGCCTGCACACGAATGCCCTGGGCCCGGCAGGTGCCCGCCAGCTGCTCCAGAAGATGCGCCAGCATCACCCCGAGGTCGTGCTCCTCCTCCGGAATGCGGTAGGAGCGGGCATAGGCCAGCATGTTGCTCAGGACGACCTCCAGGCGGCCGACCTCTTCCAGGATACGCTCGATGTAGGTCGTTTCCTCCGAGCTTGCGGCCACCTTCTTCGCCAGGCGCCTGGTCAGGCCGCCCACCGCCGTGAGGGGATTGCGGATCTCGTGCGCGAAGTTCGAGGTCCACCGCCCCAGAGCCGCCATCTTCTCCGACGCCGCCAGCCTCTCCACCAGCTCCTTCTTCTCTGCTTCCGCCCGGTGATGCCGGAGCACGCCGGCCAGGGTATCGGCGATGACGCTCAGGAACTGGTCCTCGGCCTCGTGGTATCGATGGCCTTCCCGCACAAAGACATTGATGAGCCCAACCGACTCCGGCCCCTGCAGGATGGGGATGCAGTAATGGCCATGGGGAAAAGCCCCGCCGTACAGGATCTCGTGCCGGTCGTCCGCGCATTCGGAAAAGACCATGGCGCAGCTTTGCGCCGCTTTGCCGCACAAGCACTCACCCAGCGGCACCTGCCGGCAAGGGACCAGCGCTGATTCGGAAAAACCCTGGTGCGCCTTCAGCACCAGGGCCTGCTCGGACCGGTCCACAATGTAGATCGCCCCCTTCTTCTCCAGGGCCAGCTGGGGAACGGAAAGAATGTGCTCGAGGATGCGCTGCAGTTGATCAGCAAGGGGTGTCGGCTCCAGGGCAATCTTGAGGACCGCGCTGGTCGCACGCTGCATATGGTAATCCCGCTCCAGACGCGCCGCGGCCTTCTTCTTCTCGGTGATGTCCCGCACCGCTGCCGTAGCAAAGGTCTCGCCATCCACCTCCAGAAAGCTCAGGCTGACGTCCGCGGGAAACTCCTGGCCGTCCTTCTTCACCCCATAGATCTCGAAGCTGCTGCCCATGGGACGCTGCCGCGGATTGGTGAAGAAGCCCGCCACGTGCTGGGCGTGCCTGACCCGGTACTGAGCCGGGACCAGCATTTCCAGCGGGCGGCCGTCCAGCTCACCGGGCTCATAGCCGAACAGCCGCTCCAGTTGGGCATTGACCTCGATGATCTGTCCTTCCCGGTTGACAAAGACCATGGCATCCGGCGAGGCGGCGAGCAGGGTATGGTAACGCACCTGCTCCTGCTCCAGGTTGAGCTGGCACGCCTCCAACCCCTGCTGGCACTCCCGCATGGTGGCCAGCTCTGTGGCCAGCTCGCGACCGGTCTTCCTGCTCATTGTCATGGCATGCTCCCTGCGCCGGCGGCTCTTCCTGAGCCAGCATCATGGCCCCATGGGCCCGCGAGCGGACAAACCGTTGTTACCCGTGCCATGGATGGCGGTCAAGGGGAATCCGGGGGCGGTGGCTGCCGCCCGGCCACCGCCTTCAGCTGGGCGCCAAGCTGATCCGCCAGGCGCTGACAGGTCTCCCTCACCCTCGTCTGCTCCGGGGAAAGGGCCGGCAACGCCAGAGCCTGGCGGCAGTGCTCCAGGGCCTCACCGGGATACCCCCGCCTCCGGTCCAAAAGCGCCAGCCGGTAATGGGGGGTGAGGAGCCAGGGGTAGGTCTCGGCCAGACTCTGCCAGAAGGCGCGGGCTGCGGCATCGCCCTCCAGCCGTTCCACCAGATACCCTTGCCGGAACAGAGCGGGGAAGGATCGCTCCAGGGACAGCGCCCGCTGGAGGCACCCCTTGGCCTCGGCAAACCGCCGGGCCATTTCCAGGAGGTCGGCTGCCGAGAGCCATGCGGAGGCGTACTCGGGCAGCAGCCGGGCCGCCAGCAACGCCCGGTCCGCGGAGCTGCTCCCCTCAGGCCGGGGGAGCCCCCCCCGGCTTTGCAGGATCATGGCCATCCCGCTGGCCAGCCGTACCGCTTGCAGCCCGAGCAGGCAGGCGCCCAGGAGGAGCGCGATCAGCCCCAGGCGGGATACCGTGCCCCGTGTCGCTCCGGCCAGCTCCTCCCCTCTCACCCCGGCAATGGTGCCAAGACAGGTCCAGAGAAGAAGCGACGCGGCCGGATTGGCCATGGGGGACTGGGCGAGCCCAAAGAGGAAGAGCGCTGGCAAGGCCAGGGCCGCGGCCCGAGCCGGCGGTTCCCGGCTGCGCAGGCCGGCTGTCGCCAGGAGCGCGAGAACCGCCACCAGGAGGCCCGCGGGCACGAGGCCAGCTTCGCAGGCCAACTGGAGCACATCGTTATAGAGATACTGGGGCAGCTGCAGGAGTGGCTCGGCGCCGGTTTCGCGGATACGAGCCGCGGCGGTCTCCACCAGGGACGGCTGCCAGAGCCCGAAGCCGGATCCGGACCACCAGCTCGCCACCGGCTGCTCCAAGGCGCCGGCCCAGAGCAGGAAGCGGCCCTCAAGCCCCGCTTTCTGGACAATGGGATTTCCGGCGCCGGCAATGACGGCCAAGAATGGCGGGAGCAGGGCCAGAGCCAAAAAGAATGCCAGCCATCGCCGGAAGGCGAGCTGCGCCAGCAGGTGGGCCATCGGCAGGAGAGCCACCCCACTGATGACAGCAACGATGCCTGCCTTGGAAGCGGTCGCCACTGTACCCAGGAAGGCCAGGGTCGCGCCTGCGGCGAGCCACCGGCCGGGTGCCCCGCCCTGGCTTGCCAGCGCCGCCAGGACCACCGCCCCGAACAGGGTGATGGCCGCCGTCTGGTTGGGATTGGCCATGGAGGTGGTGGCCCGGATTTCGGCGGGACCATGGCCCATGAGCTGTTGCCCGATGGCGAACACCGCGCAGGGTACAGCGGCAAAGGCGGCCCGCCGCAGCACCTGCCCGGCCCGGCGGCCCAGGAGTGCGACTCCGGCCCCGAACAGGGGGCCCACAGCAAAGGTCAGCCACGACAGCCCGTGACCGAGACCGTCCCGGACAACGAACAGGGGCAGGAGAAGGGTCAGGAGACTGAAGGCGAGGAGGAGGCGAAGGGCGGGGCTCCGGCCCAACACCGGGAGGCTCTGCCGGAAGCGAGCCAAAAGGAGGGCCAACACGGCGGTGCCGCCGGCCGCCACTGCCGCCTTGGCCAACCGATCCAGGTCGTGCTGGCCAGGCAGGCTGACCGCGACCGCAGCCCAGACGGTGAGCACGGCCCAGGCCCCAGAACCGGCAAGGCCGGCGGCGGCCCGGGAAGGCTGGGGCCTGGGCCGGCTGCTACTCGTTGTGCTCAAGCCAGTCCTGGACTGGGATCGTCAACGTCCGACCTTGCATGGGAATCCGGGACAGGATCTCCACAGGAACGGTGACCAGGGCAAAGGGGCCGCTCGTCCATGCCCCCAGTCCAGCGCAGATGTCGCTCATGAGCTTCTGGGAGTTGATGGCGAACCGCACCGAAACCCGCGCCGTCTTCATGTCCGGCCGCAGGGGCCACTGCAGCTCATGGGGTTGCGGCGCCCCCTCGAGACCGATGCTGGTCAGGCCCGCGCTGTCGGTCCTCATGTGCTCCATGGACTGACCGTCCAGGGAGTAGAAGCGGACGGTGCTGTTGTCCAGGACATCGGCACCGAAGTTGGTGGAGCCGACGTCAAGGCTCCAGGAGACCCGGACTCCGCCCACCGGGCCGCTCGTCGGGAGGTTGAAGTCGGTATTCACGGCATTGAGGGCCAGCCGGGCGCAGTTGAGGGCGCTCCAGTTGCCCAAGTCGAACCGGGCGCTGGCCCGCAGGACCCTTCTCTCTCCCCCCTCCCTTCTGACGCTGCTCGTGGTCCGGACCAGAGGCTCGCCACCGTCCATGTCCAGCGTGGCCTGGAGGGCCTGAGCGGAAGCGATATACTTGATCAGCGCCAAGCCGGCGCTGGCTGCGCCCGTGATCACGCCGATCTTCTGGGAAATGCTCAGGCCTCCGCCGTCCGCGGCACCCAGGCCGGCATCGTGAAGATAGTCGAGGAGTTTGCCGAGGCCGTACGAGCTTCCCACGGCGCTCCAGTCCATGATGGACGAGGTGGCATCGTCGAAGTCGCAGACCCCAGCCGCCGCGGCCTGGACCGGAATGGCTGCCCCGGCCGAGGCCGGCTCCGACCACCCCAGATCCTGGCGCAGAAAGCCGCCCAGGTCGGCCAGGTACTGAAGAATAAGCAGAGCCGCCTGCAGGTGCGAAACCGGCGCGTAGGGATCCTGGTTGCCGGCCAGATGCTGGCCACCAAAACCGTTCACCGACAGGGCGTCGACAAACAGGGCCCGGAACCGCAGGCTGGGGTCAGCCTCGTTGCTGACCGCCGCGGCCAGACCGGTGGCCAGGACGTCCAGGGCCTTGGCTGCATCCAGCCCCAGCTCGGAGAAGCCGAGAACGGCCGCCAGATCCTCGAGGTTCATGACCAGGCCCGAGGTGGTGCTCCGGGCCAGACACACCACCTCCCAGTCCATCAGGCAAACACCGGCATTGCCTTGCAGCATCTCAAGGAACAACAGCTCCCCGCTCCGGCTGTCGCGAATGCCAATCCCCGCCTCCAGGAGCGCCCGCTCCAGGAGCGGCAGGATGTTCGCTGACCGGCCGAACAGGATCTCGCTGGCCAGATAGTCGGCCTTCTGCCCAGGATCCGACGGCAGGGGCCCGGCAAAGGGCGGCGGCAAGGCAGTCACCATGGGCACCACCCGCGAATCCGTGGGCGGCCGGGGCTCCACAGCCACAATGACGCTGTCGATACGGGTGCCGACAATCCTGGGGGTGACAGCGAATTCGAGCCGGTACAACGCGGGAGGCAGACGGTCGGTGGCCAGGATGGAGTAATCCGAGAAACTGATCACCGGCGCACGGAAGAACCGGGGGGGAAAGGGGGCCACCTTGCGCCAGGTACCCTGCCAGTTGAAGACGTGGCTCTGCGAATCCAGCTGCGCATGGAGATTGATGGTCCACCCGGCCATCCACCCAGCCAGATCCCCGGCCCGCATGCCGATGGTCACGTCCAGCGGATCCCCTTCCCAGAGGGTGACCGGGCCATCGCTGCCATTGGCCTTGAGATCGATGCCAAACGACGCGCCGGCGCAGGGATGGGGGCAGGCGCCGGCGAGGATGGCCACTGTCACGACGATGACACCCAGTGTCTTCATTGAGGCTCTCCTTCAGAGGGTGGGGACGTGGCTGCTGCGGTCGGGGTGGCACCGGGAAAGGACCCGCCCTTCGGACGGTCCAGTCCGGACGGTCCAACAGGGGGCACCGACAGGAAGAACGATACCCCGGCCGCCGGGACTCTGGTTACCCGAATCCGCCGGCCCCTGTCAAGGGATGACGCGCCCTCCAAAGGAGACACGTCGCCCCGGGGGCCCAAAAAGAAGCCCGGACGCTGGCGGCTGCCGGCGGCCGGGCTTCGCGATCAGCAGGGTGCGCCGGCCATGCTTGCCGGCGCCCTGGTGACGGGGGGGTCAGTTGACGGCCATCACAATCCGGATCAGGATCTCCGAGCCGGCAAAGGGGATGGCCAGGCCAATCAGGTACAGGAGCGCGAAGCGGCTGGCGGTGCGGAGGTTCTTGACGGTGAAGAGCGATGCCACTGTGTCCAGAAGGGAGGTGGCTCCGGTGTACGTCCCGTCGGTCAAGGTCTTCGTATTCATGGCGGTCCTCCTTGGTCGGTTCTCGGGGAGCGCTGGGGCGCTCGGGTTGCTCTTGCCCTTTCCAGGTTGCATGGAGCGTGCCACCCCGAGCCGGACCGCGGCCCTTCGGACAACGCCTTGTTTTGCCGGCTGTTTTCTGAGACAGCCTTTCGCCTCCCGGCCGTCAGGCCGGCCCGGAGAGCCCGATTGTAGAAAGATTCAGCACCGCTGTTGCGTTTTTCAGCAACACCGGCGCCGGCGCTACGCCCAGGCGCCCCAGCTGACTGGGACCGCGCCCTGGTCCTGAAGGAGCTTCAGCAGGGAGGTGTCGCCGGGCCCCCCGGCAAGGGAGGGCGTGGCCCCTGCGACGAGGGGCCACCCGGGAGGCGATGAGGAATCATTTGGCTGCCGCCACGTCCAGCCGTTTGCCGGCCAGCTCCAGCTCGTGGGGTCCCAGCCAGACCCCGGGCAGCAGCAGGTTCCAGTAGACCCACTTGAAGAGCAGCTTCACCCAGTGGTTCACTTCGGTGTTGCGCAACAGGCCCATGGGGCCGACTGCGGCAAAGGGGTATTCGCCGACCAGAGGCTGGGTCGTGTAGTTGAAGTCGATGAGATAGGCTTTCCCGAAGCCCGCTTCGATGAATCAGAGGGCATGCCCGTCGAAGCGGGCATGCTGCGCGGTGCCGTCGATGTATGCCAGGATGTTCTCGTGGATGACATCGGCCATGTAATGGGCCACCGAGCCGGCCTTGGAGGTCGGGGCATTGGTGCCATCGCCGATGGCCCAGACACTGGGCCGCCCCGGCGGCTGGCAGGTCTGCTTGTCGATGGGGATGTAGCCCATGGGGTCGCTGATCCCGGAGTCGATCATCACCTGGGCGCCGAAGTTGGGCGGGATGGCGACCAGCATGTCGTAGTCTACCTCCTGGCCGGAATAGGAGGTGATGACCTTCTTGTCGGCGTCCACCGAGCCGATGCTGAAGTTGGGGGTGATGTGGATGCCCTTCTCCTGGCAGGCCTCGGTGAGGACCCTGGTGGCCACCGGCTTGGTGAAGGCCCCGGACAGCGGGGTGACGAGCTCGATCTCCACCTGGTCGCGGATGCCCCGTTCCTGGAAATACCAGTCAGCCAGGAAAGCGAATTCCAAAGGCGCCACCGGGCACTTGATGGGCATCTCAGCAATGTTGATCACGAGCTTGCCGCCCTGGAACCGTTTCAGGGCCTTGGCCAGATTGGTCGCCCCCTCAAAGGTGTAGTAGTCGAAGATGTTCTTCTGCCAGCCCTCGGCCATGCCCTCGATCTCCTCGGGCATGATCCGGCAGCCGGTGGACATGATGAGCACATCGTAGCCGAAGGCCCCGGCGGTCCTGGTGGTGATCCTCTGGGCGTCCCAGTCGATGTTCGTGACCTCGGAGATGACGAAATCGACGCCCCGAGGAATGAGGGAGCGCCGGCTGCGGGTGATCTCCCTGCCGGTGTTGATGCCGAAGGGCAGGAACAGAAACCCGGCCTGGTAGTAATGGGTATTGTCCTTGTCGATGATGGTGATCTTCCACTCCTCCGGATCCAGGTCCCGCCTCAGCTTGTTGGCCATCATGGTGCCGCCGGTACCGGCACCGAGAATGACAATTCTCTTCATACCTGGTTACCCCCCCTTGCAGTCAGATTTGTCGCTACGCTTGCGGATCTCCTCCCGCACGGCGCCGGAAGGTCGTGGCACGGCGGCAGACGCCGGCGGGAGGAGGACGCCCGGGAAGGCGGCTGCGAACGGCTTCCGCGGGCTGCCGCTATCCGGTAGCAAAGCGAATGCCAGGCCCTGTGGCCAGCCGAATGGCCGGCCGCGCTGTGGCGGCAGCAGGACTGGCCGCTGCTGCCTGGAGGGTCCGGCAAGGAGCGTGGGGATGGCTGTGGTGAAGCCAGCAACAGCGGTTGTTGAGAATCTCAACAGCCCGACAAGCAGGGGGCTGTGGGGTGGACCCCTTCAGGCCGGATCATCCCGCAGGCGGCGCCGGCCGATTGCCAGCCACAGGGTGCCCGGCAGGGCAAAGAGGCCGGCCAGCGCCATGACGATGGCCCGGGGGGAGAGTCCGGCAGCCAGGGCCTGACCGGTGAGGAAGGTGGACAGGGACAGCACCAGGGTGAGGAGCCCCATCTCCGCCGCGAAGACCCGGCCCCGGAAGCGGTCCGGCACCCGCTGCTGGAGCATCACCGTGGAGAAGACCCACTGCACCGAGCCGCCGACGTGGCCGGCGAAGACGCAAGGGGCGGCCCAGGCCAGGGAGGGGCTCTGGCTGAAGAGAAGGTAGCTGGCAGCGGAGATGAAGAAGGCGAGCCCAATGCCCCGGGCCATGGCGGTCTGGCCTTCGCCCAGCAGACGCCAGGCCAGAACGGGCCCCACCGCCGCCCCCAGGCCCCGCATGCTGTACAGGATACCAGCCCCGATCCCGTGGCCACCGCTCCGGAGCACCTGCTCGCCGAAGACGGTGAGCATGACCAGGATGCCCCCGGACAGGGCCCAGCCACTCTTCACCAGCAGGAGGGTGGCCACCGCCGGCTCGCCCCGCAGGTAGCGCCCCCCCTCCCAGAGATCCGGCAGCCCGGACAGCTGCCGCCAGCTCCAGGCCCGGGGCAATGGCCGCTCCCCAGGGATCGGCACACCGGCGATGAGGACGGCGGAAATGACGAAGGTGAGGCTGTCCATGACAATGGCCGCCTGCCAGCCGAAGGCGGCGGTGAAGAACCCGCCCAGCGCCGCACCCAGGGCCAGCATGATGGACCAGGTGGCGCCGGCCAGGGCGTTGGCCGGCAGGAGCTCCTCGGCGGTGCACAGGTTGGGCACCGAGGCCCGACGGGCGGGATCGAAGAAGGTCCAGAAGGATTCCTGCAGGAGCGCCAGGAGGTAGACGAGCCAGACCTGCTCCGGCTGGCGCACCGCGAGAAAGCCCAGCACCAGGGCCGCACGCCCCAGGTCGCAGGCCACCATGATCGCCTTCCTGGAGATCCGGTCGGCCACCACCCCGGCTGCCGGACCCAGAAGAGTGGGCGGCAGGAACTTGGCCAGGAGGAAGCCCGAGACCGCCGGCCCGGCCTGACCGGCGCCGGCCAGCTCGCCCAGGAGGACGAAGATGGCCACATAGTTGAGCCAGTTGCCCAGGTGGCTGATGACCCCGGCCAGCCAGAACCGGCGGAAGGCCGGGTTCCTGGCCAGCAGCAGGAGATAGCTTCGCCAGTGGCCAGCAGGCAGGGCCGGCCCGGGGCCGGACCGGTCCCGGCCCCGTTTCCACCTCATCCCTTCCTCCTTGCTCGGGGGGTGTCGACTTCGCTCCTGCTGGAGAGTCTTCTGGAGGGGCCAGACCGGGTTCGCGTGGAATCCCGGCAGGGACGCTCGGCCGCGTTCCTATGCGCCAACCGACTCCGGCGCCGGCAGGCCTCCAGCGCGCAGCTGCCGCACCTCCTCCACGGCCAGTCCGGTACGACGGGCAATGGCCTCGTCGTCCAGAATGTCCAGCAGGTTGACAGCCACCGCCAGCAGGGCCTCACGGCGACCCTGCTCAAGACCCTTCTTCCTTCCGATCCGCTCCACACTGGATACATACGGCATGGCCGTTTCCTCCTCGAACGCCACCAGCTGCTGAAAAAATCCCTGCTCCAGCTCCTCCGGCAGTTGCATCA
>JBFMBH010000038.1 GCA_040755095.1 Thermodesulfobacteriota bacterium | reverse complement strand
GCTCCACCCCCCTTCTTTACAAAATCGTCAGCCCAATGGCGCCTTCCGGCTCCGGATCAGCCCATTGCCCGCCTGCCCGCTGCCCCATCCCCCGAAAAGGGCCTACCCATTACGAATTCGAAGTGTATTGCCTCAGACTATAGCCAATATATTTCGATAATGTAATGAATTGCCAGCCGCTTCACCCCTGCGCCTCCAGAGAGACATGCATAGAATCTAATAATTCCAGGTAATTAGCAAATACACCCCTGGCGCCTTGAAACTTGGCACGCCGGCTGCTTAGGCCATGGCAAGCCGACGCACCAGGGCCGCCCTGGCCGGCACCGGTGGCCGTGACCGGCAGCGGCCCAGAAACCTTCAGGAGGCACACAGTCATGAAGAAGATCGAAGCAATCATCAAGCCCTTCAAGCTGGACGCCCTCAAGGACGCCCTCCATGTCGCCGGGGTCCAAGGGATGACCGTCTCGGAGGTGAAGGGCTTCGGCCGGCAGAAGGGTCACACCGAGATTTACCGGGGGGCCGAGTACGTGGTGGACTTCATCCCCAAGGTCAAGGTGGAGGTGGTGGTGGACGACGCCCTGGTGGATGGGGTGGTCGCCACCATCATCGAAACCGTGAAGACCGGCAAGGTGGGAGATGGCAAGATCTTCGTTCTGCCGGTGGAGTCGGTCTGCCGCATCCGTACCGGTGAACGGGACAGCCAAGCCCTCTAGCCAGCCCGGCCCCGGGCGCATCCATCCCCAATCCCTCTTCCCGCAACAAGGAGACCGACCATGAAAACCCTGATTCTCCTGGCGCTGATGCTGGCGCCGCCAGTTCTGGGCTGGGCCGAGGAGCCCGCAGCCCCCACCGTCACCGGCAACGCCGAGGCCATCGCCGGCGTCCAGACCCACCTTGACTATGTCTGGACCCTGGTGGCCGCAGCCCTGGTCTTCTTCATGCAGGCCGGCTTCGCCCTGGTGGAGGCCGGCTTCACCCGCCAGAAGAACACCGTCAACATCATGATGAAAAACCTGCTCGACTTTGCCGTCGGCTCCCTGGTGTACTGGGCGGTCGGCTTCGGCCTCATGTTCGGGGCCACCACCAGCGGCTGGTTCGGTACCACCGGCTTCTTCCTGTCCGACTTCGTGCCGGGAGGCGACCCCTGGGTGCTGGCCTTCTGGATGTTCCAGGTGGTGTTCGCCGCCACCTCCGCCACCATCGTCTCCGGCGCCATGGCCGAGCGGACCAGGTTCACGGCCTACCTCCTCTATTCCGTCGTCATCAGCGCCCTCATCTACCCGGTCTTCGGTGCCTGGGCCTGGGGTGGGCTCTTCAATGGCAAGGGCTGGCTGGAGTCCCTGGGCTTCATCGACTTCGCCGGCTCGACCGTCGTCCATTCCATCGGCGGCTGGGCGGCCCTGGCCGGCGCCATCGCCCTTGGACCGCGCCTCGGCAAGTTCGGCAAGGACGGCAAGCCCAAGGCCATCCCCGGCCACAACATCCCCCTGGCTGCCCTGGGGGTCTTCATCCTCTGGCTGGGCTGGTTCGGCTTCAACCCCGGCTCCACCACCGCCGGCAACAAGGATATTGCCATGATCTTCGTCAACACCAACCTGGCGGGTGCCGCCGGCACGGTGCTGGCCATGCTCACCTCCTGGATCATCTTCAAGAAGCCGGATATCGGCATGAGCCTCAACGGCGCCCTGGCCGGCCTGGTGGGCATCACCGCCGGCTGCGCCAACGTCAGCCCGACCAGCTCGATCCTGATCGGCGCCATCGCCGGCATCCTGGTGGTGCTGTCGGTCCTCTTCTTCGATCGCATCCATGTGGACGACCCGGTGGGCGCGGTCTCGGTGCACGGCGTCTGCGGCGCCTGGGGCACCCTGGCCGCCGGCCTCTTCAACCTGGAAGGCGCCTCCGCCAGCGTCATCGGGGTCCAGGCCCTGGGCATCGGCGCGGCCTTTGTCTGGTCCTTTGGCCTGGCCTTCATCCTCTTCAAGATCATCGCCCTGACCATGGGCCTGCGGGTCAGCGAGGAGGAGGAGATGGAGGGCCTCGACATCGGCGAGCATGGCGCCCACGCCTACCACGACTTCGTCACCAAGTAGCCCGTCACGAGCCGTCTCCGGCTGGCGCCGGCCACCGGCCCATCCGGAGCCTTGAAATCCTCATCACCCAGGAAGCGAAGGAGATCCCATGCGCACCACAAGCCGCACCGCAACCGTCCTCGTCCTGGCCGCCATGGCGGCCGCTCCTCTCCTCACCCCAGCCAGCGCATTCGCCGAAGAGGAGCCGGAGAAGCCCTCCGCCACCCTGGCGGTGAGCGCCCTGTCCCAGTATGTCTGGCGGGGCTGGATCTTCAGCCGCCACAGCGTGGTCGTCCAGCCCTCCCTCACCGTGGGCTACAAGGGCTTTGGCATGAACCTCTGGGGCAACATGGACACCGACCGCTACGACTCGGACCCCACCACACCGGATCCCCAGGACAACGCCAGCGACTGGAACGAGACCGACCTCACCCTCTCCTACGACGGCTCCTACGGCATGCTCAACTACGGGGTCGGCTACATCTACTACGGCCTCGACATCGTCAGTTCCGACGACACCCAGGAGCTCTATGTGAAGCTGGGCCTGGACACCCTCTTGTCCCCGACGCTGACCATCTACCGGGACATCGATCTGATTCCAGGCTGGTATGTCACCCTGGGGGTGTCCCACTCCTTCCCCTTGACCGACACCATCTCCCTGGACCTGGGCGCCCGGGCCGGCTATTACAACTCCGACGACGACGCCTTCACCAAGGTGAACAGCACCGACGAGTTCTCCTGCCTCCATGACGGTGTGCTTTCCGCCGCCCTCACCATCCCGGTGGGCGAGATCTTCACCGTATCGCCCCAGGTGGCCTGGTCCTTTGCCCTGAGCAACACCGCCTCCGATCGCCTGGAGGCGGACAACCTGACCAACTTCCAGGACGACGAGAGCTCCATCGTTTACGGTGGCGTGACCGTGAGCATGGCCTTCTGAGACAGCCGGCCTTTCCCGGGCCGCTATCGGCCCGGGAATGGCCGGCCGAAGACAAGATGCTGTTGCCGGAGGAGACCCATGAACAAGCGAGCTTGCGTCTTCCAGCATACCCCCTGGGAGGGGCCGGGCCGGAACCTCCTGGCCGGCTGCCAGCGCCACGGCCTGAGGCTCGAGATCGTGCGGGTGTGGCAGGAGCGGATTCCGGACCTCACCCCCTACGCCGCCCTCATCGTTCTCGGCGGCAGCCCCAACGTGGACGAGGAGGATCGCTACCCCTTCCTGCGGCCGGAAAAGGAGGCCATCGCCCGATCCCTGGCCGACGACCGGCCCTATCTCGGCTTCTGCCTGGGCCACCAGCTCCTGGCCGACGCCCTGGGCGCCCGGGTGGGCAAGAACTTCACCCCCAGCCTGGGATTCATCACCGGCCACGTCACCGAGGCCGGGCGCGAGCATCCGGCGCTCGCCCATCTCGACCACCGGTTTCCCCTTTTCAAGTGGCACGGCCAGACCGTTCTGGAGCCCCTGCCCCACAACCTGACCGTGCTCATGACCTCCGCCGAGTGTCAGGTGGAGGCCATCGGGGTGGCCGGTCGCCCCCACCTGCTCGGCCTGCAATTCGACAACCACGCCGGCAGCCCCGAGGAGGTGGCCGGCTTCCTGGCCAGCGACCGGTCCTGGTTCGAGGCCATGGTGGCCGGCAAAGACCTGGCGCCCGAGCGCATTCTGGCCGATGCCCGCCAGCATCAGGACATCATTGCCGGCCAGTTCCATCGCTTCTTCGACAACTTCGTGACCCTGGCCGGCATCGCCCCCGCCGGCGCCCGGAAACGGACGGCCTGACCCGCCCTCTCCCCCTCCGCGTTTTCCCTTGACCCGTTGCCGTACGGGATGCTGGACTGACTTACGCCAGTCCCGCAGGCCACCCGGGAGGCAGGAGAAACGGCAAGGGAAAGGAGGGGGGAGAGCGTGAAGCGACAGGCCATCGAGGACGCCCTGGGGGACGAGATCAAACAGGACATCGCCGAGCGCTACTTCGGCTTCCGGAAGCTCATCGAGGAGGAGGAGGGGGATTTCCAGCGCAAGGTGCAGCAGTACACCTTCATCCTGGAAAAGCGGATCAGCTTCGACTTGGTGCGCCTCTACATCCTGCTCAAGGACGAGGGCCTCATCCACGCCTTCCTGGCGCTGTGCGGCATCGACCAGGAGCTCTACTACGACCCCTATCTCACCGAGTCACCCACCATCCGCGCCCGGGTCTTCGAGGGCCTGCACATGGGCGGGCTCACCCGCTTCCGCCGCTTCCGCAACCTGGTCTTCGAGTGCTACGATCGGCTGGAGGGCCATGTCCGGCTCTACCGGGAGAAGCTCCAGGAGCTGGAGCTGGATCTGGCCGCCATCAACGCCGACATCAGCCAGTTTTCCCGCCAGAACGACCTGTCCGCCATCCTCGGCTTCTTCCATTCCCTGGGCGACTCGGCCTTGCGGGACGGCCTGGAAGGGGGCCTGGAGCCCAACATTGCCGGCGAGCTGGCCGCCAGGCTCGAGCTGCGGCCCTTGCCACCCGTGAGCCACTACTTGACGGTCCTGCCGCCGATCCCCCCCCTGGACAGCATCCGCCAGCAGCTGCACCGCCTGGCGAGCCAGGCCTTCCTGGGCCACACCGGCGAGGAGATCGCCTTTTTCACCAGCCGCAAGCCACCGGTGTCCCGGCCGGGGCAGACCGAGGGCACCGGCCAAGGATCGTGACCGCCGCCGGGCGTACGACCATCCCGGCCTCAGCTGCCCCGCAGCCCTTCCCGGTGCTTCGCCGGCCGCTCCCGCCGCAAAAGCTGGCGGATCGCCTCGGCGGAGCGGTCCTCGGCCCAGAGGCGGTCGGCCATGGCCGCCACCAGCATGTCGTACTGCTGGCGCAAGGGGGTGGACATCTTGTAGTGCATCTCGTGGGTGAGCTCGCCCCAGGCGTCCTGGAGCTTGGTGCGGATCTGCACCTCGGCGCGCAGATGGTCCGCCACCAGCTGGTGGCGGCCATCCTTCTCGGCCACCCGGTCGTAAGGCACCCGAACCAGAAGATGGATGGCCCGGTAGCCGGAGGGCTTGGGCTGCCGGTTGTAGTCGTCCACCGAGTCGGGGACCACCAAGAGGTTCTGGCTCTCCTGGGCGAAGCGGAGCATGCCGTAGCAGTCGTCCAGAAACCAGCAGACCACCCGGGCCGCCACCAGGTCCTGAACCACCTCGGAGGGCAGATAGAACTGGGGCCAGCCCTGCCGCTCCAGCTTGGCCAGAAAGCTGCCCAGGGTCTTGGTGCGGCTGATGACCAGTACCGCATCCCGGGGCAGGCCATGCTCCAGGGTGTAGGCCAGGGCCAGTTGGCCCAGCCGGATGTGCAGGAGCTGGCGGATGGCCTCCAGCTCCTGGCCATAGCGACCGAAGAACCGGACCGCCCGCTGCCGCAGCTGATCCGGGGAGAGCTGCCCGTCAGCCATGGCTCATCCTCTCTGGTGCCAGGCCGCAGGCCTCAGCCATCCGCCCGGCCGAGCCGCAGGAGCACCAGCTCTCCATCCCGCGCGAAAGGCTGCGCCACACCGTTCAGCAGCACCGTCTCCGCCGCCGGGGCGTGGACCGCCAGCAGGCTCGGCGCCTCGTCCCCGGGTTGGCAGCTGACCGCCACCGCGCCGGGCTCGTAGTCCACCTCCACCGTGGCCGAGCCCCCCAGGGCCTGGACCACCGGGGTCCAACGGCCCGCCTCGCCCTGGAGGGCGAGGTAGCTGCCCTGGCGCAGGAGCAGCCGGGCCAACTGGCCGTCTTGGCGCCGCAGCACCACTTGGCGGCCGTCGGAGGCGGCGCTGGGAAAGGACCAGCTGGCAGAGCCGTTGGCCAGAAAGATGAGATCCAGGTCTGCCCCATCCTGAACCGCGATCCGCCGGGCCGCGCCGCTGGCCGCCTGGCCCACCAGGGGCAGATCCTCATCGGCCCGGCCGGGGAAGAGCACCGTGGTGAAGCGCGCCGTGGTGGCCTCCTCGGCCGGCCGCAGCCGGGCGCGGTGCCAGGGGCCCGGCACCCCCTGGGGGTACTGCCAGTTGTGCGGGCCGCGGCCATGATCCACCTCCAGCCGGAAAGCCCGCGGCGCGGCGATCCAGGTGGCAAGACGGCCGAGCCCCATCCGGCTCACCAGCCAGCGTTCCTGGAGCTGGAAGCCATCGCCCAGGTTGCGCAGCACCAGCTCGTAGCGATGGGGCTGGTCGGCCTCCAGGCGGTCGGTCATCACCACCAGGTTTGGCTTGATGAAAAGCAGGGAGCGATCGAAGCGGGTCAACCCCAGATGATCGGGGTAGGCGTTGGCTGCCTGGCCGAGACAGTAGTCGAAGCCGGGCAGCGAAGTCAGCTGGGCGATGGCGCCGTCGCTGGCCAAAAGCTCCGGCTCGTTGCTCCGGAGCCACAGCCAGCCCTCCCCGACTTGACCCTGGCCATCGACAATGACCGTGTTGTGATCCCGGCTCCATTTCGGCATCTGGTAGCCGGGATCCAGGGCCAGGGGCAGACCCTGGCTGTAGAGCATGATGGAGTTCTGATCAGGATGGTTGTGGCCGAAGCCCACCGCCTGGGTATCGCCGGTGCGCCGGGCGGTCTCGAAGCGGAAGCGACCGCCCGGGGCGCCGCTCTTGAAGGCCAGATAGGTGGCGTCCGGCTCCCAGCCGGAGCGCATCACCGCCACCCCCCAGTCCGGGAACAGGGTGGAGGTGGGCAGGTCATCCGGCGGCTGCGGGGCCACGGTTGGATCGAAGGCAAGGAATTCCAGGGGCGCGTGGGTGGCCCGGGTCTCGCTGGTGGCGATGGTCGGCCTGGCCAGCCATTGCCGGGCCAGCCACTCGGCGTGGCCATCCCGGTACTCGGCGGCCAGTCCCCGGATCAGGGCCAGGGAGCCCTGGAAGGGGTAGTAGCTGTCGGCGATGTTGAGGACGAATTCCGGGTTGGGCAGGGTGACGTAGAGGTGCCAGCGAGCCAGCTGCCGCAGCCAGGGATGGTCAAAGCGGTCCGGATGACCATTCTGGCGCAGGGCCTGCAGCAGGAGCACCAGCCGCCGGGCGCCGTAGTCCGCGTAATGGATGCCCTCGTGATGGCTGCCGTCCCCCACCCCGGCCAGGTCAGCCAGAACGGCGTCGGTGTTGTTCTGGGCCGCCAGGAGCCAGCCGTGGTCCTGGCCGGTGACCGCCGGCAAGAGGAGGCCAGCCAGCCCCAAGGCGGCGTGGTTCACCCAGTTGTGGTTGGAGCCCAGGGCCGGCCCCCACCACCCGGAGCGGGCCGCTGCCAGCAGGCGGTCCGCCTGGAGGGTCAGCTTGGCCAGCACCAGGCGCCGCTCCGCCGGGGTGAAGGCCTCCCAGGCCCAGTCCAGGCCAAGGCTGACCCCGGTCACCAGATGAGCCGCCGGCAGATCGTTGTCCACCTTGTTGGCCAAGCCCCAGTGGGGATAGCTGCACACCCCGAGGATCCAGGATTTGGCCAGGAGGCCGTAACGGGCATCGCCGGTGAGACGGAAGGCAAAGGCGAAGGGCAGGATCTTGTTGCCGGCAGCCATGATGGCCTGGTTGGAGGCCGGGGCGCCGGGCGGCACCTGGCCCAGGTGCTGGTCGGCGAAGCCCTGAATGGCCTGCCAGATCTCGCTATGGGTGGTGGCAGCGGCGGCCCGCAGGCGGGGCAGCTCCTGGGCCGCAAAGAGCAGAAACGGATGCTCGACGGCCGAAACCGTCCGGGGGGTGAGGAGAAGGACGAAGACAAGGAAGGCGAAGATACCCGCTTTCCCCGGTGCGACACAGGATGAGGAGGTCTGGCCAGGACAGGGCATAGGACATCTGGGACCGACAGGACTCATGAAAAGCGGCTCCGGGTGCGTACGATCGGATGAGGTCCTCTTCATCCTATTCCACCTCCGCGGCGGCGAGCCGCTCGAACAAAGCCAGGGCCTCGTCCACCACCTCGTCCATGTTCAGGTAGCGGTACTGGGCCAGGCGGCCGATGAAATGGACCCCGGTCGGCCGGGCCGCGGCCAGATACTGCTCCAGCAGCGCCTGGCTCTCCGGCCGGGGGACGGGATAGTACGGCTCGCCGTCGGCCTCCGGGTACTCCCGGACAATGGTGGTCTTGGGGTGGCGCTGGCCGGTGACGTGCTTGATCTCGACGATACGGGTGAAGTCATAGTCTACCGGATAGTTCACCTGGGAGACCGGCTGAAAGACCTCCTGATCCAGGGTTTCGTGCTCGAAGCGCAAGGACCGGTATGGCAGCCGGCCGTAGCAGTGGTCGAAGAAGGCGTCGATGGGGCCGGTGTAGATGAGCTTGCCGAAGGGAATCGCCTGCCGGATCTCGTGCCAGTCGGTCTTGAGGAGAAGGTGGATCTTCGGGTGGGCGAGCAGGCGGGCGAACAGGCGGTGGTAGCCGTCTTTCGGCATGGCCTGGTAGCGGTCGGTGAAGTAGCGGTCGTCCCGGTTGAAGCGCACCGGGATGCGGGCGCACACCGACGGGTCCAGCTCCCGGGGCGACAGCCCCCACTGCTTGACGGTATAGGCCTCGTAGATCTTCTCGTAGAGGTCCCGGCCGACCTTGGCCAGGATCACCTCCTCGGAGTTGGCCGGCTGCGGGATCGTTGCCCGGGTGCGGGCGAAGAAGGCCTGGCACGCCTCGCTGTCCCAGGAGGAGCCGTACAGCTCATTCACGGTATCGAGGTTGATGGGCAGCGGCACCAGGCGGCCGTCCACCATCACCCGGATCCGGTAGTAGACGTAGTGCCAGTCGGTGAACTGGGACAGATAGGCGAAGACGTGCCGGCGGTTGGTGCGGAAGTAGTGTGGCCCGTACTTGTGGACCAGGATGCCAGCCTCGTCGTAGTAGTCGAAGCAGTTGCCGCCGATGTGGTCGCGCCGCTCCACGACCAGCACCCGCCGGCCGGCCTGGGAGGCCAGCCGCTCGGCGAGAACACAGCCGGCCAGCCCCGCGCCCACGATGCAGTAGTCGAACATGCCTGGCGGTCCTCAAATGCCCTTCGGTACGCGCCGCGCATGGGCTATAATGCGCGCGGCGCAGCCCTGTATTCCCCTTGGCGGAGCCCACGGACGACAGGTCCTATGGGACGCATGACCTGCAGCCATCCCCGTTTTCGGAGCCTTCGTCCCATGGACGATAGGCTGCGCGTCCTCCAGCCCTCCCCTTCTCCGGAGCCTTCATCCCATGGATTATACCATCGGCATCCTGACCTGGAATTCGCATGCCCTCATCGGCCCCCTCTTGGACTCCATCGCCGCGCACCGCGGCACCCGGCCCGGCGAGACCATCGTGGTGGACAACGGCTCGACGGACGGCACCGTTGGGCTCATCGAGGGCCGCTACCCCTGGGTGCGGCTGGTGAAAAACCCCGCGAACCGCGGGGTGGCGCCAGCCCGCAACCAGATCCTGCGCATGGCCCAGGGCCGCTACGTCCTCATCCTCGATGTGGACACCCTGGTCCTGCCGGGCGCGGTGGACACCCTCATCGAGGTCATGGACCAGCATCCGGAGGCCGCCATCGGCGGTCCCAAGCTGCTCTACCGGGATCGCCGGCTGCAGCTCTCCTGCCGGCCCTTCCCCTCGCCCTTGAACATCCTCATCGAGGGCACCTTTTTGCGGGACTACTTCCCCAACAGCCGCCTCGTCAAGGACTACACCATGGAGGAGTGGGACCACGCCTCCCTGCGGCCGGTGGACTGGATGTACGGCGCCTGCCTCATCATCCGCCGGGACGCCCTGGCCAGGATCGGCCTCTTCGACGAGGGCTACTTCTACCTCTATGAGGACATGGACTTGTGCCTGGCCGCCTGGCGCCAGGGCTTTTCTGTCCTCTACATCCCCCAGGCCGAGATCATCCACTTCCTGGAGCGGGAGAGGCGCTCGGTGCTGTCCCGGACCCTTCTCATCCACCTCCGCTCCATCCTGCGCTTCCTGGCCAAGTACTACCTGGGCGGCCGGCTGCGGCGCCCCCTCGGCCGACAGACCTGAGCCTCGCCCTGCCTCAGGGAGGCGGCGGGTGCAGGGGGATGAGCCCCTGCCGCTGGAAGGGGAAGCGCTCGTCCCACAGGCCGCCGGCATCCACCTGCACCGAGCCGGAGATCCGGTAGCGGACCTCCTGGCCGGCGGCCGGCAGGGCCTGCAAGGTGGCAAAGAGGTCCCAGTAGGCGCTGGACAGGCGCAGTTCGGTGGTGCCGGTCTCCCCGCCCGCCACGGTGACCGGCAGGCGGGAGCGGCCCTCGGCCACGATCTCGTCCGCCAGCTCCAGCTGGTAGCGGACCTCGGTGATGGTCAGGGGCTCCGGGTTCGGGTTGTAGAAGCGGAGCTGGGCGGTGAGGTTGATGTGGCTCAAGGTGACGTCTTCCACCGCCAGGCTCAGGAGATTGACCTGGGGCGGCTCGAGCCGCAGGCTGGCGCAGCCTGCCAGGAGGGCCAGCGCCAGGAGGAATGGCCACCGGGGGCGGCGCCGGGGGCGGCCGAGCTGGCCGGTCATGACCGGGAGCTCACCGAAAAGACCAGGGTGGGCATTGTCAGGGCTCCCGGCTGGCGAGGGGCAGGATGGCCACCCGCCGCTCGCCGCTGATCTGGACCGCCAGTCGCAGCTCCAGGACCGAGACCGCCTCCTGGGCGGTGCCGGGGAAGAACAGGAAGCCGTGGGCCAGGTCGCCCTTCTGGACCGCCCTGTTCTCCAAAGCCCGGTTGGCCAGGTCGTGGCGCACCTTTTCGCCGTGGCTGGCATAGCTGGCACCGCCCCCGGCCAGGGCACCGGCGGCGGCGCCGATCACCGCCCCCTTCCCCGCCGCCTCGCCCGCATTCTCGCCGGTGACGATCCCGACCGCAAAACCGGCCAGAGCCCCGGCCGCGCCCAGCAGCACCGCCGGCTTCAGCGTGCCCTTGGCGGTCTCTCCGATCTCCACGTGCCGTTTGGCTCGCTCGTAAGCCTGGGTGGATGACAACAAGGGCCAGGCCTGGCCCTGGGCATCCACCAGAAAGGTCTGGGCCGGATCCACCACGGTAGCCCCCGGCCCCTGGTTGTCGATCACCACCTGCACGGGCAGCAGCCCGGCCTCCCGGACCGTGAAGCCGAAGGCCGCCGCCGCGGCTTCCGGCTCCAGATAGGCCCGGGCCAGGAGGCGCACCCCGTCGAGATTGACGTGCTCGGTCCGGGCGGCCGGCAGGGGCACCGGCGCCACCCGCTCCCCATGGGTGGCGCAGCCGGAGCCGGCCAGGATGATGATCAGAAGGAGCACGGTGCCAGCACGGCGCAGCGGTTCGCTCATGGCATTCCTCGTGGGCAGAAGAGGGAAGAAGACGGCTCAGCTCGCCGCCAGGAGCTGGTCATTGAGCCTCTTGGCCTGGAGACTGAAGGCCTCCAGGCGGGCCTCGATGAGCTGCGGGAAGGCGTTGCCATCGGTCTCGATGGCCAGAAACGGCAGCTTGCGCTCCTGGGCCAGCACGACCGCCCGGGCGCCGTGGGGCCGGTGGCCGCAGGCGGCAAGGAGCTGCCGGGTGCGGCTGGTGGTGAACTGTTCGGAGAGGATCGACTCCGCCACCCGGGTGGGCATGCAGCCGAAGGGCCCGATGGAGATGATGCCGCAGGCCGGGTGCAGAATCTCGTGGAAGGCGGAGCCCACCGTCAGGATGGCCTCGCCGGTGAGTTGGCGGGGGATGAAGGCCTCGCCCAGGCGGACGAGGTCCTGGGGCTGGACGCTCTCGTCGAAGAAGAGCCCCGCCGGGGCCAGGAGGCGCCGGATGCGGTGGTCGAAGAAGCGCTTGACGTAATGCCGCAGCCAGAAGCCCAGGTCCCGCTCCCCCTCGACGCCGGTCTTCACCAGCCAGTCCACGTACTTGATCCATTCGCTGTTCGGCGCGGTACGGACGATGATCCCCCGGTCGGCCAGACGCTCCACCAGACGCTGCAGGGCGATGGGATCGTGGCGGACATAGATCTCGCCAATGAGGGATACCTTGGGGATCTCGGCATAGGGCCGGGAGAGCGGGATGGCGGCCAGGGCCCTGGCACTCGCCTTGAGCTGGCCGGCGATGGCCCGCCAGTCCTGGTCGATCACCGCCAGCACCCGGGCGAATTCCGCCTCCAGCACGGTGAGGCCTTGCTGCCGGTCGGCGGCGCCGGCCAGCACCGTGGACCACATCTCGTCAAAAAGATCGCCGATGATCACCCCCCGCCAGGCGGCGAGCGTGAAGCGGTCGCCCAGCCCGCCGTAGCCGTTCAGGGAGTTGAGGGCCAGGACCGCGGCGTTGGGGATGCGCTGGCGGGCGATGACCCGCTGGGAGAAGACGTGGTACTGGCCGAAGCGGCAGGGCCCCTCTGCCGAGGGCATGAAGTAGGCGGTGACCTCGTCCTCCGGCCGGCCGTTGGTGAGGTAGTGGAGCATGGAGCCGACGGTGGTCTGGAGGGGCAGACACTCCTTGCAGGAGGAATTGCCCCGGCCCAGCTTCAGGATCTCATCGTCGGCCGGCGGCAGGGCCTCGGAACGGACCCCCACCCGGGCAAAGGCCCGGGTGAGCAGCGGCGTGCCGTAGCGGCCCATGGCCGGCACCAGCACCTTGATCCGCTCGTCCCGCAAAGGCAGCCAGCGGCCGGCGGCATCCGTCACCCCCGCCTGGCCATCCCGGTAGTCCACCCGGGAGGGGGCGAAGGCGCGGCGGCCGGCGCTGGCCGGTCGCTCCCTGGTCAGCTGCCGGTAGGAGGCGACGATGTCGAGAAAGGCCTCGATGCGGGTCTCGAGACCGGCGTCGGCGGTGTGGCTGTCCAGCTCCAGGGTCAGGCTGGGCTTGTCGCCCTGGACGTCCCGGAAGTAGGACAACAGGAAGGAATCCGGGCCGCAGGAGAAGTTGGTGATGTAGGTGGCAAAGAGCTGCGGGTGGCGCCGCACCAGCTGGGCGGTCTGCAGGAGCATCCGGCCCAGGGCCCAGTACATGTTCATCTCCGGCGCCAGGGCCTCGGTCTCGAAGGGCAGGCAGTCGAAGGGGATGATGCGCACACCCCGGGAGGCGAGCTTGGCCGGGATGCCCTTGTTGGCCTCCGGCGCGAAGGCGTTGTAGGGCCGCCCGAACAGAACCACCGCCGTGGCGTCCGGGCTGCCCTCCAGGGCGGCCAGGGCCTCGGCGCCCAGCCGCTTCAGATCCTGGCGCAAGGCCTCCTGGGCGGCGATGCCGGCGGCCAGGGCCGCCTCCGCCCCGCGGCGGTCCGCCCCCAGCTCCCGGGCCACCCCGAAGAAGGCCTCCCGGCTGGCCTCGATGCCAGCCGCAAAATCGAAGCAGCCGGACAGGGTGCGGATGCCAGCCAGCTCCGGGAAGGCGGCGGCCAGATAGCTGCCCTCGGCCTGCACAAAGACGCAGGTGCAGGAGGATCCCCCTTCCTCCCGGGGCAGGCCCTTCACATGGGGCAGGAAGAGGATGTCCGGCTGCCGGGCCACCAGATCGGCCATCTGGCCGTGGGCCAGCTCCACCGGATAGCAGAACGGCGCACCCTTGCGGTCGATGCCGGCCGCCACCGGCCGCTCCGGCAGCAGCAGCCGGTAGCCCAGGCCGGCGAAGAAGGCGTTCCACAGGGGAAAATAGGTGTTGACCAGAAAGGAGCGGTTCATGCCCACCGCCGGCCGCCGGTCCTCCGGGCTCGCCGGC
This sequence comes from Thermodesulfobacteriota bacterium, assembly GCA_040755095.1. NCBI lineage: Bacteria > Pseudomonadati > Thermodesulfobacteriota > Thermodesulfobacteriota bacterium. The sequence goes on along the minus strand of JBFMBH010000038.1, from coordinate 17,044 downwards.
GCCAGGTCCCGGAACACCCGCCGCTGCCGGGCCTGCACCAGGTCCAGGCCGGCGGTGTCGACCTTCCGCCGGTGGATGAGGTTGTCGTAGCGGTTGCAGATGCCGCCGAAGGGGTAGATCCGGCCCTCGATGGCGATGCGAGCGATCTCGCAGCCCCGGTCGCAGCGCTCCTTGCCGCCGGTGCAGCGGAAGCTCTTCTTGTGGCTCACCTCCCGGGCTGCCAGCCGGGCAAGATCGAAGGTCCCCGGGGCCAAGAGTCCCTGGTCCAGGCGGTGGCTCACCACCAGGGCGACGCCGAAGGCGCCCATGAGGCCGGGATCCGGCGGCACCACCATCCTCTTGCCGGTCAGCGCCGCCATGGCCACCGGGATGGCCGGGTTGTAGCAGACGCCGCCCTGCATGAAGACCTTGTTGCCCACCGGCCGGTTGCCCTTCACCCGGTTGGTGTAGTTCATGCAAATGGAGTAGACGAGGCCGGCCAGGATATCGTCGGTGGCGATGCCCTCCTGCACCGCACCCTTGATGTCCGAGCCGATGAAGGCGGCGCACTGGTCGTTGAAGTTGGGGGGCCGGGCTCCTGCCAGGGCCCGGGGGCCGATGTCCGCCACCGGGATGCCCAGGCTCTCCTTGGCCGCCTCCTCGAGAAAGGAGCCGGTGCCGGCGGAGCAGGCCTCGTTCATGGCATAGTCGCTGGGCACCCCGTTGGTGATGTAGGTGTACTTGGCATCCTGGCCGCCGATCTCGAAGATGGTGTCCACCTCGGGATCGAAATGCACCGCTGCCGTGGCATGGGCGATGATCTCGTTGATCACCCCGCCGGTCATGGCATGGAGCCCGGCGATCTGACGGCCGGAGCCGGTAACGCCCAGGCCGACGATGCGCACCGGCGCCGCCAGCTGCCGGGCGAGGCTGGCGTAGACCTGGCGCGAGGCGCCCACCGGGTCGCCGTTGGTGCGCAGGTAGTCGGCGGCCAGGATCGCCTTGTCGGCTCGCCGCAGGATCACCCCCTTGGTGGTGGTGGAGCCCACGTCGAGACCGAGCACCGTCTCGTCACCGGCCGCGGCTTCGGCCCAGGGATGGCTCTGGAAGCTCACCTGCTCCTGGAATTCCGCCAGGGGCCGCAGGAAGGAGAAGCTGGTGCCCCGCTCCACCAGCACCCCATCGAGGCCGGGAAAGGCCGGCGCCTCGTTGGCCAGGGCCCACAGCCCGGCTCCCAGGGCCTCGAAGACCGGGGCCTCCGCCGGCACCAGGAGATCCGGAATCTCCTGGCGCAGATAGTGAAGCAGGGTCTGGTTGCGGCTGCAGCCGCCGGCCAGCAGCACCGACTGGTGGGGGGCCTTCCGCAGAAGCTCCAGGATCTTGCCGGCCAGCATCCTGGTGAGGCCGGCCACCACCTGCGGCTTGGGCACCCCCTTGTTGAGGGCGTGGGTGCAGTCGCTCTTGCAGAACACCGAGCAGCGGCCAGAGACCTTGTGCACCTCCTCCGGGATGGCCATGGCCGCCACCTCGGCGAGGGTGATGTTCATACGGCCCAGCTGCTGCAGCAGGAACTCGCCGGTGCCGGAGGCGCACTTGTTGCCGGTATGGATGGCCTGCACCCGGCCGGATTCGTCCAGCTGGTAGACCATGAAGGTCTCGCCGCCGGCACTGACCACCGTGCGGTACGGGTGGCCGGCGGGCAAGAGAAAGGCGGTGGCCAGCTCCACCGCCTCCGGCTCGGAGATGGTGGCCAGGGCCACATAATGTCGGAACTTGCGACCCGTGGCGGCGATGCGCAGCCGGGCCAGATCCGGGATCTCGGCCAGCATGGCCAGGAGGGCCCGGCGGGCGTTGCCCTCGTGGGCCTGGGTCCGGGACCAGAGGATCTCCGGGCCGGCTGTGGACCGGGTGAGGCGCACGAGACCGATGGTCGAGGCGCCCAGACAGATGCCCAGCGCGTCCATGGCTCCTGTTTTTGCCTCCTGGTTTCTGGGAATGACCGTACCGCCGGCAGGCGCCGGCCGTGCGGGAAACCTATCACAAAGGTAGCGGTCGGCAAAGCCCCTTTTTCCGGGGCGAAGGCAGGGGCACAATCCGGAGAGGCAGGCCGCCCGCCTCCCGTGACGGAGGCCGGCAGCTCGACCGGTCGGACGGGTCGGACCCGTCTGACTGGTCCGATCGCCCGCGCCGCACCCCGCCGTCTTTTCAGGGATGGGCCAGGCCCTTCAGATCCTGGGCGTAGAGGGCCTTCAGGGTGGCCAGTGGCACCTCGGTGTGCCAATGGCCGCTGAGGTTGGCGGCCGCCCAGAAGAGGAGGAAGATCCCGAGGACCGCCGCCGGCAGGGCCAGGGCCGGCAGCTGCCGCTGGCCGGGTGCGGCCACGGTCAGACAGTCCTTGGCCGGGCAAACGGCGGTACAGGTCAGGCAGCCGATGCACTCCGGGCTTGTCACCCGCTCCTTGGCCGAGACCCGGATGCCGGCCGGACAGTGCCGGTCGCAGCGGCCGCAGCCGATGCAGGCCGCCGGGCGCCGGTGCACCGCCAGGGGGCTGGCCAGAGCGACCAGGCCCAGGAGGGCGCCGTAGGGGCAAAGGAACCGGCACCAGAGGTTGGGGATCACCAGGGACGGGAAGGGGCGATGAAGAAGTCCAGCATCTTGGCATCCACCACCAGATTGTAGGAGGTGGCCAGGAAGGCCTGGATGGCGGCCAGATCCATCTGCCAGAGGATGATCAAGGCAAAGAAGGCGAAGAGCAGATACTTGGGCACGGTCAGGAGCTGATCGAGCCAGCCTGGCAGCCGCACCAGGATCCCCAACCGCCGGCCGGCGGCTTCCAGCAGGTGGGAGAAGAAGCCCACCGGGCAGATCCAGCCGCAAAAGCCCTTGCGGGCAACGAGCGCGATGGCAATGGCCGCCAGGAAGATGGTGAGCCCCGCCGGATGCACCCGGTCATAGATGCCGGCAAGAAGGAGCTGCTTGGCTGCCACCAGGGCGCTGATGGGCAAAAATCCCTCCACCGCCGGCGGCCGGGGCACAAAGGCCGCCGACTCCCCCCGGGCCCAGTCCAGGAATTGCACGAAGCGCCAGCCGCTGTACAGGCAGACCAGGGCAAAGCCGGTCTGGACCAGGCGGCGCAGGCGGGTGAGGTGACGGTCGGCCCAGAGGCGGGTATCGGCTTGGCGGCTCATGCTGCCAGGGTAGCATGCCCCGGCGGCCGCCTCCTTGACCAGAGTCAAGAGGTGAGGACGAGGGCAAAAAAAAGCGGGTGGCCCAGAACAGGCGCCACCCGCCGGGGAGGGCTAAGGGACAGGAAGCCTAGAAACGCCAGGAGACCGAGAACTCGTAGGAGTCCTCGGCGAGGTCCGACTCCAGGGTGACGTCAGCCGGCGGCCCGCCAAAGTAGCCGGTCTCACTGACCGTATTCTCGAAGGCATGGGTGTAGCCGAGGTTCAGGGACAAGGCCTCGGTGACTTCGTAGCCGATACCAAGGCCGATGTGGGTTTCGACCACGGCCGGAAAGCCAATCAGACGGAAGTACTCGTAGGCGAACTGACCACCGAAGACGTTTAGGCCCTGGACTGGCGGTGCTGCGGCCAGGGCGTTCCAGCCCTGGTGCTCGTTCACCGGATTTTCGCCATAGTTGACGCCGGCCCGCAAGGACAGCTTGTCGATCGGCTTGTACTGAACGCCCAGGGCGAAGACCCACTGGTCGGACCAGTCGAAGTCGGAATAGCCGTCGGCATCCGACCAGTTGAGCCACTTGGCGTCCACCTCCACCAGGAACACCGGATCCGGGTTGTACGCGACCCCGAAGGAGAGCGTCTGGGGCTGCTCCAGGTCAAGATCGTCCAGAACACCGTTGGCGTCGAAGTCGAAGACCCGTTCGTGGGTGACCTTCTGGGCCATGACATAGGAGGCGCCAAGCCGGAAATCGCCAATTTTGTAAATGCCGCCGAGCTGCAGGCCGGCGGTGTAGCCATGGGAGCCGCCGGCCGCCAGATCAAGGTTGGCATAGTCCACGTGCAGGCTCGCCCCCAGCGACAGGCTCTGGTTCACCATCACCGCCAGGTTGGGGGCGAACTTCATGACTTGGTACTCGGTATAGATCGGATTGGGCAGCTCTGTCTGGTTGCGGTAGTCGACCCCCAGGCCCGAGACGCCGTAGGCGGCCAGGCCGAAACGCCAAGTGGGGTTCACCGGCACCGAAAAACCGATGGCCGGGATGACGTAGGGATCCGCCTCGCTCTTGCCGCTGCCCTGCACGCCGCCGGCCGAAGGCGGCACGGCAAGAGGGGGAAAGGTGGAGCTGCTTCTGGCATGCGACGTCGGCACGAAGACCGTACCGGCGAAGTTGAACTCCGAGCCCGGACAATAGGGGCTGAAGCACATGGCGGCGGGGTTGGCGAAGACGGCGCTGATGGCATCCTGGGGCGCGGCCACGCCCACCCCGCCCATGGAGCGGGCGATGGGGCCGATGCCCATCAGGTTGTCACCGTTGGTGGCCTGGGCCGAAGTGCCACCCAGGCAGGCCAGGCCCAGGGCGGTCGCGAGCAGCACACTCTTTTTCACAGCGTCTCCTCCTTCTCCAGTCTCCATGGTTGACGGGCCGCCGGCACAATGGCGGGGTGACCTCACTTCTTGCGGATATAGAAGGTGTATACGCCGCCTGCCTCCTCGGTGTCCAGCAGCTCATTGCCGGTGCGCTTGATCATGGCCGGCAGATCGGTCTTGGAGCCGGCATCGGTGAGGTCCACCCGCAGGACCTTGCCGGAGGCCACGCCGTCCAGGGCCTTCTTGGTGCGCAGCACGGGCATCGGGCAGCTGAGGCCCTTGAGGTCGACAACGGAATCAGGGGTGATGGCGCTCATGGTGCTTCCTCCTTCAAACAGGTGTGGGGGATCAGACGAACAGGCTCATGTTGGCGTCCAGGGCAAAGTCCAGGAAGTCGGCGGCGCCGGCCACCTCGGTGCCGGCCACCAGGTCCTCCTTGCGGACACCGGTCATCTCCAGGGTCGGGGTGCAGGCGATGAGTCGCACGTCGGACGCGACGCAGGCCTCCACCAGCTCCGGGATCGAGGGCCATTTGATCTTGCCGATCATGGACTTCATCATCATGGTGCCCATGGCGGTCATGCCCGGCAGCATGCCCAGGATGTTGGGGAAGGGCACCGGCGACGGCATGGCCGGGTTGGCGATGGGCGCGATCTGCAGGTTGGCGTACTTGTTCTTGTTGACGATATCGACGCCGTAGAGGGTGAAGAAGATGGCCACCTCGGCATCCATGGCCGCGGCCGTGGAGGCGATGATGAGGGGGGGATACGCCATGTCCAGGGTGCCTTTCGAGGCGATGATCGCCACCCGCTTCTTCTTGGTCGTCTCGCTCATGGTGCTGTCCTCCGTCTGGGGCTGGGGAAGATGGTTCACAGGGTTACTGGTTCAGTCTATGAACTTTTTGTACAAAAAAAAGACCCTTACCCGCCAGCGGCCAGCTGGCGCTTCATGGTCTCCATGGAGATATGGAGGATCTCCAGGGCCGCCAGCACCATGGGCCGCTGCGCCGGGTCGATCTGCTCCATCAGCCGGCCGTGGAGGCCGAGGATGAACTCGTCCAGCTCCCGCATCTTCTGCTGGCCGGCCGGGGTGAGGCAGACCAGCTTCACCCGGGCATCGGTGGGATCCGGCAACCGTTTCACCAGGTCCTTGACCTCCAGGCCATCGATGATGACCGTGGCCCGGCTCTTGGCCACCTCCAGGAGGTCCGCCACCTCGAGGCCGGTGATGTAGCGGTGGCGCTCAAAGAGGAGCAGGCAGCGCACCTCGGCCGGGGTCAGCTCGAAGCGCCGGGCCTCCTCGGCCAGGCGGTTGCGGCAGCAATAGTGGATCTCGGCAATGAGCCGGCGCAGGCGCTGGATCTGGGGTCGGTTGTCGGGAGCAGGACCAATCGTTTGGTTCATGTTATGAACCATCCTACGTGACCATAGCTTGGCTGTCAAGGGGAAAAGTGAACAGTGTGAACAAATGGCCAGTCCCGATCCAACGGGCAGCTCGGGCTCGGGATTCCAGCTCGGCCGCTTGCAATCCCGCGCCCCCTTCCCCTATGATGCCCGCAACGGGGGACGCCGCTGGAGGAAACTGCCGCGCGCCACCCGAGACCGGGTGCCTCGGCTCCAGGTCACCCGGGGCGACACGCCCCACCTTGGTCGGCGGGCCGCCCTTTCCTGCAGCGCGTTTGTGGGAATCCCGCCGGATGAAGACCCTGCCTCTGCCGCCCTACCATCTCTTCCACTGCCGGGGGCAGCCTTTTGCCTTCGACATCCGTACCGGTCTCGTGCTCAGGCTGGACGACGCCGCCTTTGCCCTCCTGGCCGCAGAGGCTCCGGATGACGGCCCGGCCCCGGCCAGCGGCGGAACCGGCGCCCGGGAAGCCAGGCACGAGCTGGATCTCTTGCGGAGCCAGGGGATCCTGACCGGTCCCATCGAGATCCCTGACCACCGGGATGATGTGCAGTACGTTGACCGGCTGCTGCCCGGCAGCATCAACAGTCTGACCTTAAGCGTCGCCCAGGCCTGCAACCTGCGCTGCCGCTACTGTTACATCGCGGCCAACGGCGCGCTGGCCAACGGCCTCATGTCCGAAGAGACCGCCCGGCAAGCAGTGGATTTCCTGTTCGCCCACAGCAGCAAGGACAGGATCGGCATCACCTTTTTCGGCGGCGAGCCCCTGCTCAACCAGGCGGTCATCCGCTTCGTGGTGGCTTACAGCCAGAAGGTCGCCGCAGCCGCCGGACGGAAGGTGGGGTATTCCGTCACCACCAACGCCACGCTCCTTTCCGGGGAGCTTCTGGACTTCATGCTGGCACACCGGTTCGGCATCATGGTCAGCATGGACGGCCCCCGGGACGTCCACGACCGGGCCCGCCCCTTTGCGGACGGCGCCGGCTCCTTCGATACAGCGGTCCGGAATGTCCGGGGCCTCCTGGCGCGGGGCAGATCGGTCAACGCTCGCTGCACCCTCTCCAACCTCTGCCTGAACCAGCTGCGCATCGTCCAGGCCCTGGAGGAGATCGGGTTCCGCAAGGTCACCATCACCCCCAGCTGGGGCAGGGCCCGTGAGCATTGGCCTTTCGACATCGGGCCGCAGGAGAACGACTACCTCCGCCGGCAGGATGATTTCTTCATGGACCGGCTGCTCGACCAGCTGGCCCAGGGGCGCAAGGTCCGTTTCGATCCCTGGGCCAAGGCGGTGCGAGCCATCCACACCCGGGCGCATCCGCGCCTGCCTTGCGGCGTCGGGCGGGGAACCCTCACGGCAGGGGTGGACGGCAGCCTCTATCCCTGCCATCGCTACGTGGGCGAGGAGCGCTACCGCATCGGCGATGTGCGACAGGGCCTGGATCGATCACGCCTGGCCGCCTACTTCAAGACCTATTTCCAGAGCCGGGACCGGTGTGACACCTGCTGGGCCGTGAAGCTCTGCCAGCGCGTCTGTCCCTGGCACGTCACCCAGGCCGACGGCCAGGGGCATTCGCCTTCGGACTGGCTCTGCGCCTCCTTGCGCACCTGGTACGAACAGGGCATGTGGCTCTATGACGTCATCCGGCGGCGCTATCCCTGGTATCTGGCGGAGGTGGCGGGAGGCGGCAGAGTTCGGCCGAAGCGGCCGGGCCGGCGTCATTCACAAGTGGACAACAAGCTTGGGAGGGAAGCGCGATGACAGAAGACGACAAAAAATCACTGCCAGTCGCGACAGGTCAAGGCTTATGCCAAGGCCGCCTGTGCCGGCGGGCCTTCATGAAGAAGGCCGGCCTCGTCACCGCCTGCCTGGGCCTGAGCCATTTCAGGCTGCTCAATCTCGATGCCCATGCCTATTCAGTGGATCCGGGCCACCTGACCGACGCCACCTGCGACCCGTGCGACCGGGCCTGCGACCTGGGCGCCGACATCTGCCAGGCCTGCGACCGCGTGTGCGAAATCGTGGGCGACGTCTGCTCCAGCTGCGAGACCGGCTGCGAACTGGTGGGCGATCTCTGCGACTCCTGTGACCTGCCCTGCGACACGGCCTGCGACATGGTCGCGGATATCTGCGCCACCTGTGACAGCGCCTGTGAGATCCAGCTCGATGCCTGCGGCACCTGTGACAGCGCCTGCGAGGTTTTCTGCGATGGCTGCGACACCGGCGACACCCCGTGCGGGGCCGGGGATCAGGGCTGCTCCGGAGGCTGTGACACCGATATGGTGGCCCCGGCCATACCTGGCAGCCTGATTCTGCTCGGTACCGGGGTGGCCGGCGTCATCGCGGGGCGGCTGCGCAAGAAGGCACAGGAGTAATATGGTCTTCGGCGGTGGAGCCATCGGCTTCCTTGAAAATCCTCATGTCACCGGAGGATTTTCAAGGATAACGCCTAGAGCAGCATGCGGATGCCCACCAGAAGAAGCAGGACGGCAAAGATCCTCTTCAAAGGGTGTACCGGCAGGCGATGCGCCAGGTGGGCGCCCAAGGGGGCAGTGAGCACCGAGGCCACGACAATGCCGGCCAGGGCGGGCAGGTACAGGAAGCCGAGGGTCTCAGGCGGCAAGCCCGGCTGCCCCAGGCCGTTCACCAGGTAGCCCAGGGCCCCGGCCACCGCGATGGGAAAGCCGATGGCCGCCGAGGTGCCGATGGCCTGATGCAACGGCAGGTTGCACCAGACCATGAACGGGACCGACATGGTGCCGCCGCCGATGCCCACCAGGCTGGAGATGACGCCGATGCCGCCACCGACCGCCGCCATGCTCAGGACCCCCGGCAGCTGCCGGGAGGGCTGCGGCCGCCGGTCGAAAAGCATCTGGGCCGCGACCCAGAACAGGAACAGGGCGAAGAAGACCTTGAGAAAGCCGGTGGGCAGGCGGGCCGCCACCCCGGAGCCCAGGAAGGTGCCCAGGAGGATGCCGGGGGTGATCCGGCGCACCACCGGCCACTGCACGGCGCCCCGGCGGTGGTGGGCCCGGAAGCTGGACACCGAGGTGAAGACGATGGAGGCCAGGGAGGTGCCCAGGGCCAGGTGCATGATGGCTGCAACAGGCAGGCCCTGGACGCCGAAGCACCAGACCAGCATGGGCACGATCACTAGGCCGCCGCCCACCCCCAGGAGGCCGGCCAGGACCCCGGCCACCGCCCCGGCCACCAGATAGGCCAGAAGGGAAAGGAGCATTGCGTTGCGGCCACGGCCCCTCAGCTGCCAGCGGCCTCGGGCTCGGCATCCAGGGCGCCGCTCTTCTTCAAGGCCGCCACGCCCCCCTGGAGGTTCACCGCCCGCTCGCCCAGGCCGGCATGGTCCAGCTGGCGCAGGGCCTCGTAGGAGCGGACCCCGGAGTTGCAGACCACGAACAGCTTCTTGTCCCGGGGGATCTCGTGCAGGCGCTCGTGCAGGGTCTCCTGGGGGATGTTCTGCCAGCGCGCCCCGAAGCGGGCCACGAAAGGGGCGGCGTTGGCCGGGCCCCGCACATCCAGACAAAGGACCTCCGGGTCCGCCTGCCGGATGAACAGCTCCTCGAGCTCCTCCACCTCAGCGGTGCGGTTGAGGCCGTCCAGGATGTTCTCGGCGGTGTTGGCCACCGCGTTGACGATGTCCATGGCCGAGGCATAGGGCGGGGAATACGCTACCTCCAGGTTGGAGAGGTCCTCCACCGTCGGCCGGTGGGGCAGGAGGGCGGCGATGGCGTCGATGCGGCCGGTGAGGGCGTCGCCGTTGCCGGAGACACCCTGCACCCCCAGCACCCGGCGGCTCTTTTTGTCCACCACCAGCTGCAGGGACATGAGATCCATGCCCGGGAAGAAATGGGCCCGGTCCGCCTGGATGACCAGGGCCTTCACGGCATCGAAGCCGGCCTGCCGGGCCTGGGGAAAAGACAGCCCCGCCGAGGCCACCGCCATGTCGAAGACCCGCAGGCAGAAGGCGCCGGTGGAGCCCGGGAAGGTGGCGTGACCGCCGGCCAGATTGGTGCCGATGATCCGGCCCTGGCGGTTGGCCAGGGAGCCCTGGGGGAAGTGGAAGGGCCGGCCGGAGATGAGGTGCTGCACCTCGATGCAGTCGCCGCCGGCAAAGATCCTCGGGTCCGAGGTCTCCAGTCGGGCATTGACCATCACCGCCCCCCGGGGGGAGACGGTAAGACCGGCGGCTGCGGCCAGCTCGCCGTTGGGCACCACGCCCACCGCCGTGAGCACGAGATCCGCCGCCAGCTCCCGGCAGCCCGTGGCCACCACCAGACCGGCTCCGCCGGCGCCCGGCCGGATCTCCTGCACCGTCTCGCCGGTCCTCACCGTCACCCCCTTCTCCTCCAGATGGCGCCGCACCATGCGGCCCAGGGACGGATCGAGGATGCCCGGCAGCACCGACGGTGCCACCTCCACCAGGGTGGTCTCGATGCCCCAGAGATCGGTGAAGGCCTCGGCCATCTCGCAGCCGATGGCTCCGGCGCCGATGACGACCACCCGCCCCACCTCGCCTTTGGCCATCCGCTCTTTGATGGCCACGGCATCGTGGATGTTGGCCACCCCCCGCACCCCGGGCAGGTCGATGCCCGGGATGGCCAGCCGCCGGGGCCGGGCACCGGTGGCCAGCACCAGCCGGTCGTAGGGCAGCTCCTCCTCGCTACCGCTGTCCAGATGGCGCACCCGCACCGTCCGGGCCGCCCGGTCGATGGCCAGGGCCCGGGTCAGGTTCATGACCCGCACCCCCTTGGCCTCGGCAAAGAACTTCGGGGTGCGCGGCATATGGAAGCTGGTGCTCATGAGGGCCTGGACGTCCGAGACATCCCCGGAGATGAAATAGGGGATGCCGCAGCCGCCATAGGAGATGAGCTCGTCCTGGTCGATCATGAGCACGTCATCGTCCGGCCGCAGGCGCTTCAGACGACAGGCCACCTTGGGGCCGAGGGCCACGGCGCCGATGATCAGAACGCGTTGCTTGTCCATGGTCGGGATCCGTAAGGGTGCTGGGCGTGATGGCCGGCGGCGCGGGCTGTTCGTGGCAGGCCGGCGAAAAAGGATGCAGGACGGTGGATGCGGCAGGGGCACTGGCGGCCCGAGCCGCGAACAGGGAGTGAGGCTGGCCCCGGGTCAGGCCTGGGCTAGGCGCGGTCCGCCCGCTCGCTGGCTCCGGTCTCCTGGCCCTGGTCGTCCCCGGTCACCAGCCGCAGATCGGGCTGCCGGGAGCGGACCTCGCCGTTGATCACCGCCCCGGGCTCCACCGACAGGTCGCTGGTCTCGACGCGACCCTGGATGACCGCCCCCTTCATGACCACCAGCTTGGCGGCCCGGAGGTTGCCCTCCACCCGGCCCTGGCACAGGACCTGGGCCGCGTGGATATCCCCGTGCACCACGCCAGTCTCGCCGACGATCAGGTATTCGCCGCGGATGTCACCCTCGATGCGGCCGTCAAAGCGGAGCTTCCCCTTGAAGGTGGCATCACCGGTCAGGGTCATGTCCTTGCCGATGATGCACGTGATGGCGTGGGCGGTGCTGTCCTTGCTCTTGCCGAACCAGCTCATGGCAGGCCCTCCTCCACCGGTCGCCCCTGGCCGGCCACCTGCACGAAGCGCATGGGGTCCAGGGGCTGATCCTGGAAATGGATGGCGTAGTGCAGGTGGGGGCCGGTGCTGCGGCCGGAGCTGCCCAGAAGGCCCACGACCTGGCCCCGCTCCACCACCGCATCCCGGGGCACCAGGGCCTTCTTCAAATGGTAGAAGTAGGTGACGAAGCCGTTGCCGTGCTCGATCTCGACGTAGTTGCCGAAGGCCCCGGAATAGCCAGTGTCCCGTACCCGGCCGTTGGCGGTGGCGGTCACCGGGGTGCCGTACTGCTGGCGGATGTCGATACCGCCATGGAAGGCCGGCCGGTTGTTCACCGGATCCCGCCGGCGGCCGAAGGCAGAGGAGAGGGTGCCAGTGACCGGGGCGCCCAGGGGCACGGCGGACACGGCGTCCAGGTAGGAGTCGACCTTGAAGGTGATCTCGGAAACGGCCTCCTGGCTTGGGGCGGCAAAGGGGCCGCCGGCGCTGGCCGCATCCTCGTGCACCGGCAGCTCCACCCCCACCGAGCTGAGCACCGCCTCGATGCGCCGGCTGCGCTCCGCCAGCTCGGCCAGGGCCGTCTGCAGCTGCTCCTCCCGGCTCGCCTCCTGGGTGCGGATCCGGTCCTGGAGGCGCTGGTTGATGACCTGGGTGGTCTCCAGGTTGTCCTTGAGGCTGTCCCGGCTGGTGACCAGCACCAGGTTGTCCACGAAATAGGTGAAGGAGACGGCGGTGCCGACGGCCAGGCCCACGAACAGGGAGGCCGCGAGCAGCAGCGTGGTCTTCAACCGGGTCTTGGAGACGACAAAGGCCCGGGTGGCGCCGGTCTCGCCCGTGATCACGATGTGCAAGCGTGGCTTCATGGGTCCACCGTGCTGGGGTTGGCAGGGGGCACAATCTTTGGACTAGTACCTGAAAACGGCCTGCGGCGCCAGGAGAAAATGCCCGCTGCTCAGGGCCGTGCGCCAGCCAGCTGCGCCTCCAGATCACCGGCCACCCGGCTGGCCAGCTCCGCCAAGGCCGCACTCATGGCCGCCGCCGCATCCTCCGGATGGGGGCTGGCACAGGGCCGGCGGGCCTGGTAGCCCCGGCGCCACAAAACCGGCGGCTGGGTGGCCGGCGCCTCCCGGTCCATCAGGAGCAGATGGACGGCCACCACCGCCTCCCAGCCATCGGCGCCGTGCCAGTGCACGAACTCCTCAACAGAGCCTTCCAGCCAGAGCCGCGGCTGCACGGCGCTGTCCTCGGTGACCACCCCGGCCAGCCGCTGCCGGCCCCGCAGCTCCCGGACCAGGGCGGTGGTGACGAGCTGGCCGGGGTCAGCCTGCCAGCGGTGGTAGAAGTAGGCCTCCAGGCGAAAGGCCTGTTCCCGGAACAGAAGCCGGTCGGTGTCGAACGGCGGCACCGCGGCCAGCTGCCGCACCCCCAAGACCACCGGAATGGCCAGGCCCGGCGCCGGGCCCGGGGACGGGTATTCCAGACCCAGATGCACGACCTCCGGCGGAAGCGCCGCCGGGCCGGCACAGCCGGCCGCACCAAGAAGGGCCAGGGCCAGGATCCAGGCAGCGGCAGGGACAGGGGGGCGGGCCGTCATGGTGCAGACTCCTTGCCGGGCGAAAGACGCGGGCGCTCCTGCTCGCGGGGCGCGGGCGGATGGTCGAAGAGCAGGCGGGACGGCCGGTCCTGCACCGTGTCCAGCAGCCGATCCAGGTTGGCCGCTGCCTGGTCCAGGCGGCGGCCGGTGCTGACGATCTGCCGCTCCAGGGTCGAAAGGCGCCGGTCGGTGCTGTCCAAGAGGCCGCTGCCTCTGGCCACGAGCTCCCGGGTCCCCGCCAGGGTGGTCGTGAGCTCATCCAGGACGGCCCGGAGGGCCGGCTCCTCCCGGGTGATGAGGGTGCCAGCCCGCTGGGCCGTGGAGCCGATCCCGGCAGCGGCACCCCGGGCCTCGGCCAGCAGCCCCTCCAGGGAGGCGACCAGCCGGTCCAGGCGCTCGGGGTCCAGGGCGGTGCCCAGGGAGGCCAGCACCCGGCGCAGATCCCCGGATATGGAGGCCACATCGGCAGCGGCCATGGTCGCGTTCAGGCCGGCCAGGGTCTCCTTGAGGCTGGCAGACAGCCCCGGCAGGTCCAGGGCCTGGATCTGCTGCAGGGCCTCGTCGATGCCGCTCAAGAGCTGCCGGATGTCCGAGGGCTTGGAGGGGATGACCGGATAGTCGGTGGGAAAGCTCAGGCCCGGCGAGCGGTCCAGGTCACCCGGCCGCAGCCGGTCCATCTCGATGAACATGCTGCCGGTGATCCCCACCACCTTGAGCTGGGCGATGGCATCCTCCCCCACCTGATGCTCGGCGCGGATGGCCATGACCACCTGCACCAGACGGGAGTCCGGCGCCACATCGATGCGCTCCACCCGGCCGATGGGCACCCCCCGGTACTTGACCGGCGAGTCCACATCCAGCCCCTGCACCGACTCGTTGAAGTAGGTGACAAAGCGGCGGCCCTGCTCCAGAAAGCGGCTCATGCCGAGCCAGACCAGGGCCAAGAGGGCGATGGCGGTGCCACCGGCCATGAAGAGTCCCACCGTGAATTTGGCGCGGGGCGAGGCCATGGGGATCCTAGGACGCCGGTTGGCGGTCGAAGAAGCGCCGTACCTGCGGGTTCGGGGAATGCCGCCGCAGCTCCTCGGGGACGCCGGTGGCGATGATGCCCCGGCTTTGCCGGTCCAGCATGATCACCCTCTGGCCCACCGCGAAGATGCTGGCCAGCTCGTGGGTGACCAGCACCATGGTGGTGCCCAGGCGGCGATTGAGATCGAGGATGAGCTCGTCGAGCTCTGCGGAGGTCACCGGATCCAGTCCCGCCGACGGCTCATCGAAAAAGAGGATCCTGGGGTTCAAGGCCATGGCCCGGGCCAGACCGGCCCTTTTCCGCATGCCGCCGGACAGCTGGGACGGGTAGTGGCCCTCGTAGCCGGCCAGCCCCACCAGCCCCAGCTTCAGCCGCACCAGGTTGGCCACCGCCCGGGGCGGCAGGCTGGTGTACTCCCGGATCGGCAGCGCCACGTTCTCGGCCACGGTCATGGAGCCGAACAGGGCGCCACTCTGATAGAGGATGCCGATGGAGGCCAGGATCCGCTGGTAGCCCGCCTCATCGTTGGGATCAACAACTTCATCTGCGATGCGGATTCGGCCGGCCAGGGGCGGCTGCAGGCCCACCAGGTGCCGCAACAACGTGCTCTTGCCGCAGCCACTGCCGCCCAGGATGACGAAGATCTCCCCTTCGTACACCTCGAAGCTGATGCGGTCAAGGATGACCGTCTCGCCATAGCCGGCCACCAGGTCTTCCACCTGGATGATGGGTGGGCCGTGGACACCGACAGACACGGACGGTCACCGACGGCCACGGACCGGCGAGGGCTGGCGATGCTGCTGCCGGTGCCGGTACATGCGCTCGGAGAAGCCACCCTCGGCCTCGAAGGCCTGGGCCTGGGCCGCCAGCTGGCGGTCCAGAAGATGGCAGCAGAGATTCAACAAGGACAGAGCCGCGTTGGCCACCAGGGCGGCCGGAGTCGATGGTCCGTGCTCGTCCATGTCCGTCCGTGTCTGTCCATGGATGCCATGCTCTTCTGCCAGCCAGGCGCGCACCTCCTCCAGGGTGGCGCAGCGCCGGGCCTTGAAGCGCCGCAGGGCCGGATGGCTCGGCGGCCACTGGGGAAGGTCACGCTGCCGCAGGAAGTCTTCGTAGTCCAGGCGCAGCTCCTCCAGGCTGGCCCGGGCAACGCCGGTCAGCTTAAGCTCGCTCTTCTTCGAGGTCCCTGAGGCTTGGCTGCCTTCGGCGATGTTCTGCACCCCGCTCCGGGCCGCCTGCACCATCTGGTCCCGGGTTCGGCTCCGCCGGTCCACATACAGGTCGCAGAAGCGCACCGTGAGATCATAGATCAGTCTCGCCAGCTGGAAGCTCTTGAGCCGGCGAAAGCCGCCATGCCGCGGAATGAGGGGCTCGGACCCGACCATGGCTACGCCCGCCAATACCGCAGGATCACCGCGAACAGCGAGTCCCAGACGATGATGAGAAAGATGCCGGTGACCACCGACGAGGTGGTGGCCTGGCCGACCGCCGCCGGCCCGCCCCGGGCCTGGAAGCCCCGCAGGCAGCCGATGCCGGCGATCATCACTGCAAAGATCATGGACTTGCCGGCCCCCCAGAAGACGTCGAAGACGGTGAGGGTTTTGGCGGTCTGGGCCAGATAGGCGCTTACGGTCAGATCCAGACCGAAGATCCCCACCACCAGGCCGCCGGCAATCGCCACCACGTCCGAGAACAGGGTCAGGAAAGGCACCACCGCCACGGTGGCCAGAAGCCGGGGCACCGCCAGGAAGAGCACCGGATCCAGGCCCATGGTGACGAGGGCGTCCACCTCCTCCGAGATCTTCATGGTGGCGATCTCGGCGGCATAGGCGGAGCCGGAGCGGCCGGCCACCAGAATGGCGGTCATGATCGGCCCCAGCTCCCGGGTCATGGCCAGGCTGACCAGGGAGGCCACGTAGACGTTGGCGCCGAACTGCTGCAGCTGCACCGCTGACATGAAGGCCATGATCAGGCCCAGAAGGAAGCTGATGAGACCGACGATGGGCAGGGCCTGGACGCCGGTGCGCTCCATGACGCCCCAGACCTCATCGAGGCGCAGGCCCCGGGGCCGGCGCAGCAGCCCGGCCATGGCCAGGATCAGGCTGCCGACAAAGGTGATCGCCTCCCGGATGGCCTCGGCCTGCCGGATGGTCACCTCGCCCAGGAGGGTGAGGGGCTGGACCCCGGCGGCCCGGCTGGCGGGACGTATGCCGGTCAGCTCCTCGAAGCGCACCAGGCCCAGCAGCTCCTGGTGCTCGGGCTTAAGGCCCACCAGGGCAAACGGCCGACGGCGCTCGGCCATGATCGCCTGGGCCTCCAGGAGCACCAGCACCCCAAAGTCGTCCAGGGCGGTGATCCTGGCCATGTCCACCAGCAGGGTGGCGGGCCGATGCTCGGCCAGCAGCTGGCCCACCTCCCGCACCAGGGCGGCGGCGGTGGTCCGGTCCAGGGGGCCGGCCAGTTCCAGGGTGGAGACGCCGCCTGCCTGCCGGTGCAGGGCCACGGAGGCCATCCCCGTCGACGGGGGGGTGGCCTGGACCTCGTCCGTCACGCTCATGACCCGGGGTTGGGGAACCGCAGGCCGAGCAGGCCCGCCTCGTCCAGGTTGAACCGCTCCAGGAGCCCCCCCTGGTCCAGCTGGAAGAGCAGCCAGCCCTGGGGGGCGCTGCCTCCCCCCAGGGGCAGGGCGATCTCCAGCCCCCGGCTACCGGTGGGATGCCGCCGGTCCACCCGGTAGGGGGTGAGAACCCGGTGGCTGGAGCCGCTGGCCTGGTGGAAGGTGACGCCGCTGTAACTGGTGCCGAGCACGCCCTGGTCGCCTTCGGCGCTGCCCCGGGAGGCGGCAGCCACCACCCGCAGCTCCGGATCCAGCAGCAGGATGCCGGAATACG
>JBFMBH010000037.1 GCA_040755095.1 Thermodesulfobacteriota bacterium | reverse complement strand
CGCTCCTCCCCCAGCTGCAGCTGGCCAGCCAGGTCGAGGGCCTGGTCGCTGCCGCTCAGCGTGGCCTCCAGGCGCGGGGCCAGCTGGCCGCAGGTGGCGGTGGCGGCCAGCCGCAGCTGGCCGACCAGGCGAACGGCGGCTGGCCTCGGGCCGAGATCCACCCCCAGATCCAGGTCTGCGCTGACATCGGTGGCGGGCAACTGCTGCTGGCCATCCCGGATCTCCAGCCGGGCAGACTCGACGGCCAGGCGCCTGATGGACAGGGCCAGGGGCGCCGCCGGGGGAGCGGCCGGGGCGGCCGGGGCCGGCTTGTCGCTGGCCGCGGCCAGCAGGGCCAGGGAGTCGAAGTTGAAGGCGCCCTGGGGGCTGCGGACGAGGCGCACAAAGGGCGCCACCAGCCGCAGCTCGGTGATGAGCACCTCCCTCTTGAGCAGCCGGCCCAGGTCGTAGCGCAGGAGCACGGCGCCGACGCGGATGAAATCGGTGCGGCCGTCGGCCTCCTTGACCGCCACGTCCCGGACCGCGATGCCCGTCAGAAGCCCCACCTGCATGCGGCCAACCGTGATCTGGCGGCCCAAGGCTTCCTCGGCTTTGGGCAGCAGCGCGGCCTTGAGGCGCTCCTCGGTGAGCACCACCCGGACGAAGATCGCGAGCCCCAGAGCGATGAGCAGGATTGCCCCCAGGATGCCGGCAGCGAGCTTGGCGAAGCGGGCCACGGAAGCCTCCTTGCCGGCCTCTTAAGATCCCAGCCGGCAGCAGCAAAGGAAAGGGCAGGGGCCGGCCTGGCTGCCGACCTCTGCCCCTCAAATGCGGCCTGGCAACAGAGATAGCTGGCAGCCTTGCGCCTTGTCAAACAAAAAAGCGTGTCCGGACGACAGGGTCAGGTCTTGACCGGTGGCGGGGCGGCGGGCGGCGGCGGGGCCAGAAAGCGGCACAGGACCAGGCCCGGCACCGCCAGAAGGGCGCAGAGGAGAAAGAAGGGAGCCCAGCCCAGCCATTGGGCGAAGAGGCCGGTGGGGGCCGCGGCCAGCACCCGGGGGACGCCCATGAGGCTGGAGAGGAGGGCGTACTGGGTGGCGGTGAAGCGGCGGTGGGTGATGGAGGCCATGAAGGCCACGTAGGCAGCGGTGCCCATGCCGCTGGCCAGGTTCTCGAAGCCGATCACCGCGGCCAGGAGGGGCACAGATGGACCAGCGGCAGCCAGGAGGGCGAAGGCGGCCGTGGAAAGGGCCTGGAGGACGCCGAAGCCGAGCAGGGCCGCTGGCAGGGAGGCGCGCAGCAGCAGGATTCCCCCGCCCAGGCCACCGGCCACCGTGGCCCAGAAGCCCAGGACCTTGACCACCGCGCCGATGGCGGTCCTGGAGAAGCCCAGCTCCAGGTAGAAGGGCATGGTGATGCCGGCGGCCATCTGGTCGCCGATCTTGTAGAGGAGGATGAAGGCCAGGACCGGCCAGGCCGCCGGCCGGCGAAAGTACTCCGCCAGCGGCTCCCAGGCAGCGGCCAGCAGGGTGGCCGGCCGGCCGGCGGCCTGGGGCGGCTCCGGGGCCAGGAGGGTGGTGGCCAGCCCGAGCAGCATGCCGGCTCCCAGCAGCTGGTAGACCTGGGCAAAGGGCAGGTGGTCGGCCAGGATGAGGCCGCCGCCGGAGGTGATGAGCATACCCAACCGGTAGCCGTTCACGAACAGGGAGGAGCCAAGGCCCAGCTCGGCATCGGCCAGAGCCTCCCGGCGGTAGGCGTCGGCAACGATGTCCTGGGAGGCGGACAGGAAGGCCAGAAGGAGGGCGGCCGCTGCCAGGGCCGCTGGTCTGGCCAGGGGATCCAGGAAGCCCAGGGCGATGATCGCCCCGGCCAGGGCCACCTGGATGGCGGCGAGCCAGCCCCGCCGCCGGCCCAGAAAGGGCAGGGTGTAGCGGTCGAGGACCGGGGCCCACAGAAACTTCACCGTGTAGGGCAGGCCCAGGAGGGCGGTGAGGCCGATGGCGGCCAGATCGATCCCCGCCTGGGCCAGCCAGGCCTGCAGCAGGCTGCCGGTCAAGAGCAGCGGCCAGCCGGAGGCGATGCCCATGAGAAAGGCGACCAGCATGCGGCCGCTGGTGAGCACCGCCAGGATGGAAGGAGCGGGTCGGGACACGGCAGCGCCGGCGTCAGGGAGCAAGGGGCCGGGGCAGGCTGCCCGGATCCAGGACGCCGGCCAGCAGAAACAGGCCCAGGAGCGCGGGCTGGTGGCCGAGGTAGATGACCAGGCTGTGGCGGCCCAGCCAGGCCAGGGGCCGGCCCCAGAAGGGAGCGGGCCCTGGCTGCAGCAGGCCGGGCGCGCGGGCCGCCACGAGGTTGCCGGCGGCGAGCCCCGCCAGCATGGGGGCCAGCCAGGGCAGGATGGGCTGGTAGTCCACCGAGGCGAAGCCGGGGTAGCGCACACCCAGGGGCAGGAGCCAGGGGCCGGCCACCTCCTGGCCTCCCAGCCAGGGCCCCAGCCCGCCGGCGGCCAGGGCCGCAAAGAGCGGTGCCCGGGTTCGCCCCAGCAGGGGGTAGCAGAGGATCACCCCAAGGCCGATCAGGTGCAGGGCGCCGAAGCGGACGTACAGGTCGCCCAGGGCCAGCCGGGTGGCGAGGGAGACCAGGATCGCCCAGGCCAGGAGTCGGAGGCCCCGGCGGCGGTAGTGGGCGAAGCCCTGGGCCTGGGCGGCCGCCCGCCTCCGGGACAGGGCCAAGGAGACACCGGCCACCAGCAGGAACAGGCAGGCGGTGGCCCGGGCCAGCCACCACCAGGGCCCGGCCTGGACCGGCGGCAGGCAGTGGAACAGGCCGAGGTCAAAGCGGGTGTTGGCGGCAAGCATGACGAGGACCGCCAGGCCCCGCACCGCATCGACAGCCCACAACCGGGCGGCCGGTGCGGCGCCGGCCAGATCTTCCTGCACGGCCGGCTCTAGAAGGTCACCGTCCAGCCGTGGGGGTCCGCCTCCTCCCCGTATTGGATGCCCAGGAGGGTCTCGAACAGGCGGCTGGCCAGGGGGCCGGTTTGGCCGCCATTGACGGTGCAGGTCTCTCCCTGGTAGGACAACGAGCCCACCGGCGAGATCACCGCCGCGGTACCGGTGCCGAAGGCCTCCCGGAGGCGGCCCTCCCGGCTGGCGGCGTAAACCTCGTCGATGGCCAGGGGCCGCTCGACGACCTTGATCCCCCAATCCTGGGCCAGGCGGATCACCGAGTCCCGGGTGATGCCGGGCAGGATGCTGCCGCCCAGAGGCGGGGTGACCAGCTCGTCGTCCAGGAGGAAGAAGATGTTCATCGTCCCCACCTCCTCGATGTAGCGCCGGTGCACGGCATCCAGCCACAGCACCTGGGTGAAGCCCTGGGCCTGGGCCTCCACAGCGGCCATGATGCTGGCCGCATAGTTGCCGGCGGTCTTGACGTGGCCCACCCCGCCGGGCGCGGCCCGGACATAGCGATCGGTGACAAAGATCTTCACCGGGTTGAAGCCCTCGGGGTAGTAGGCGCCCACCGGGCTGAGGATGATGAAGAAGAGGTAGCTGGCCGCCGGTCGCACGCCCAGTCCGGCCTCGGTGGCGATCATGGTGGGCCGGATGTAAAGGGAGGCGCCGCGGCTGACCGGGATCCAGTCCCGCTCCAGATCCAGGAGCCGCAGCATGGCCTCGTAGACCGGTTCCACCGGGATGGTGGCCATGCACATCCGGCTGGCCGTGGTGTTCATGCGGGCCAGGTTGTCCTTGGGCCGGAAGAGGAAGGCGCGGCCGTCGGGACGGCGGTAGGCCTTCAGGCCCTCGAAGATGGCCTGGCCGTAGTGGAAGACCATGGTGGCCGGATCCAGGCGGAAATCGTGGTAGGGGGTGATGGCAGCGTCGTGCCAGCCGTGGCCTTCCCGGTACACCATGGTGAACATGTGATCGGTGAAGAAACGGCCGAAGCCCAGGGCCTTGTCCTCGGGCTTGGCCTTCCGGTGGCTGCTGTCGATTGGCTCGATCCTCAGATCCATGGTCAGGCCTGTCTCCTTTCCCGTCGTCAGTGACCGTCGTGGCTGTAGCACTCCACCCGGTTCTTCCCTCGTTCCTTGGCCAGATACATCGCCTGGTCGGCGCGGCTGATCATCTGGCCCGCATCCACTCCTGGCGTGAACTCGGCCACCCCGATGGACAGCGTCCGGGTGATCTCCTGCACCTGCCCGGCCTTGAGCGCCCGGAAGGGGGTGGCGGCGACGCTCCGGCACAGGCGCTCCGCCAGGAAGGCCGCCTGGCGCAGGGGGGTGGCCGGCATCAGGATGGTGAACTCCTCGCCCCCGTAGCGGAAGGCCTGATCGGTGCCCCGCACCCCCTTCTGCAAAAGAAGGGCGATCGCCCGCAGGAGCTGGTCGCCCTGCAGGTGGCCGAAGGTGTCGTTGAACTGCTTGAAATTGTCGATATCGGCGAACAGGAGGGAGAAGGTGCCCTGGTAACGGTTGCCCCGGTCGATCTCCCGATCCAGCTCCCGCAGGAAATGGCGGTGGTTGAAGATGCCGGTCAGCTCGTCGGTGATGATCAGCCGGCGGATCTCCTCCTCGTGCTGGCGGCGGCGGGTGATGTCCTTGAGGGTCGCCAGGACAGCCGGCCGGCCGTCGAAGGTGATGCGCACCAGATTGGCATCCACGAAGCGGGTCTCGCCCAGACGGTTGCGGAAGCGCAGCTCCAGCCCCGGCTCCGGCCGGCCGGCGGTCTTCACGCTCTCCAGGGCCGAGCCGAGGATGGCGGCGTCTTCCGGATGCAGGAAGCCCAGGAGGTTCTGGCCCAGGATCTCGGAGTCCGGCAGGGCCACCAGCTGCCGGAACGTGGGGTTGGTGAACAGGACCTCCTGCTCGACCGCGATGACGATGCCCACCTGGACGGCGTCCACCAGGACCCGATACTTGGCCTCTGATTCGTCGATGATCTCGGTCTGCTTATTGATGACGCTCTTGAGCCGCTCGACGTACTCCCGCCGCAGGGTCCGGACGATGCCGGTCTGGGTCAAGAGGCCCTGGAAATGGTCCTGGCCGTCGACGATCAGGAGCCGGCGCACGTGATGCCGTTGCAGGGCACCGATGGCGTCCAGCATGGTGGTGTCCCCCTGGACGGTGATCACCGGCCGGCTCATGACCTCGTCCAGGGGCAGGGTCCGCCATTCCACCCGGCGGTAGGCCAGGTTGGCCAGGTCGCGCTCGGTGAAGATGCCCACCGGCCGGCGGTCCTCCAGGATGACCACGCAGCTGATGTCCTTGAGCACCATCTCTTCGACCGCGGCAGCGGTGGGGGTTTCCTTGTGGAGGATGAACACCGAGCGGGTCATGAGGGCCGCCACCTGGTGGCGGCACACCTCAAAGTGGGGACCCAGGGCCTGGATGATGTTGCTCTGGGTGATGAGCCCCCGGAAATGGCCCCGGCGGTCGGTGACCAGGAGACGGCGGTGGTGGTGGGCCTCCATGAGGCTTGCCGCCTCCAGGACACTCTCCTCCTCCTCGATGCGGGTGAGGGTGGTGGTCATGACCTGGTCCACCGCGGTGTGCAGGGGAACCCGCCGATGGGTCAGGTGCACCACGTCCCGCTCGGTGAGGATGCCCACCGGCCGGCGGTGGCGCACCACCACCACGCAGCTGATGCGCTGCACCGCGATCTGCTCCAGGGCCTGCTCCAAGGGACTGTCCTCGGAAACGGTGACCACCGTCCGGGTCATGACATCCTTGATGGCGGGCTCCTGCATGCTGTGCCTCGTCTTGGGTGCCGGCGGCCGGTCTCGGGCCGGGCGTGGAGGGAGGCGGGCGTCGACCGGCACTCGCCGCGGCTGGCGGGATCCTCCGGTGAGGCCATTGTCCTCTTAGCACGCCAAGGAAGAAAAGTAGCACCTTGCCACGGCGAAAGGAATATTTTTTTGCCGGCGGTCCTGCTATAGTGCAGGCCGTGACTACGCCGCCGCCCTGAGCTGGTCCGCCGGGTCGTTCTGCTCCGCTCGCCGCCACCGCTGCCTTCTATCGGCCCCGGCGCCGGCTTTCTGCCAAGCCATCAAGCCATGAGCGTCCCCGCCATGTCGTCCAGCTCGGCCCCCGGCCCGTTGGCCATCCGTTCTTTTCTGCTCCTCTTCCTGCTGTCGGCCGCCCTCCTGGGTCACCTGCTGTGGCCCTTCGCCAACACGTTGATTCTGGCCTTTCTTCTGGCCGGCTTGGCCAGTCCGGTCTACGCCCTGTTGCGGCGACGCCTGTCCGATTTCTTCGCGTCCCTTCTCACCTGCGGCCTTCTGGTGCTGCTGGTGTTCGTGCCCCTGGTGCTGTTCGTGGGCGCCTTGTCCGGGGAGGCCCTGGGGCTCTACCAGCTGGGCCGGGATGCCATGGTGGGGGTGAAGCTCAAGGAGCTGGTCCGGGAGAGCGCCCTGTGGGGCCAGCTGGAGCGGCTGCTGGATGGCTACGGCCTGTCTTTGGACCCGGGGGCGGTCAACGACACCCTGTCGGAGGGGGTCAGGAGCCTCGGGCTGTTTGTCTACCAGCAGGCCAGCGCCTGGGCCGCGAACTTCCTGGGCTTCCTGCTCAAGTTCCTGCTCATGGTGATCATTGTCTTCTTCCTGCTCATCGACCGGGAACGGCTTTTGGCCTTCATCTCCCGGCTGTCGCCGCTGCCGGACGAGCAGGAGCGGGTGCTCATCAGGAAGTTCGAGGAGATGGCCAAGGCGATCCTGGTGGTGAATGGCATCTCGGGCATTGCCCAGGGCATCATGGGTGGGGCGGTCTTCGCGCTCACCGGTCTGGGCTCTCCCTTTCTCTGGGGCGGGATGATGGCTGCCTTCGCCTTCGTGCCCATCGTCGGCACTGGCCTCATCATGGTGCCAGGCGCCGCGGTGCTGTTCCTCAAAGGCCGGGCGGCGTCCGGAGTCGCCGTCCTGGCGGTCTATACCCTGGGCGCCTATGTCCTCGATTATGTGCTCAAGGCCAAGCTGGTGGGTCACCAGGTGCGGATGCCCACCCTGCCCCTCCTTCTGGGCATCCTGGGCGGGCTGGCCGTGTACGGGGTGCTGGGGATCATCTACGGCCCCCTGATCATCACCGCTTTCCTGACCCTGGCGGACCTCTACCAGGGCAGCTACGCGGGCTGGATGGCAGGCCAGCCGGCCGCGGCCGGCCAGGAGGGTGGCAGGAAGGAGGCTCCGCGGTGAGGTGGTCTGGTCGGGGCGAGAGGATTTGAACCTCCGACCTCCTGCTCCCAAGGCAGGCGCGCTGACCAGGCTGCGCTACGCCCCGATGGTGAAGCACCAATGAGTAGCATCGGCCCGGACGGCCGTCAAGGGGAAACCCTGCCCCCAGGGTTGACGGGGCCGGGGTGATCTGGTAGATTCCGGGCAATTCCCCTGTAGCTCAGTCGGTAGAGCAGGTGGCTGTTAACCACCCTGTCGCTGGTTCGAGTCCGGCCGGGGGAGCCAGGATCAAGTCAGGCCCACCGCAAGGTGGGCCTTTTATTTTGTCACCGCCGTCCCAACCCCCAATTCCGCACCAAGGGAAACGGGATCGAGCCAGCTTCGCTGATCTTGCGCGTGCTCATGGATGGCAGTCGTCGGCTGCGCGGCCGGGTTTCGGGCACACACTCCGCAGGCCGTCGATATGCTCGAAGAGCTGCGGCCGAATCGTGGCCCACATGGGGTCAAGGATGAAGTCGATGCCCTCGCGGCGCGCGAGCTTGGCGGCTGGAACGAAGTCGGCGTGCCGGAGACGAGAACGATCTGGTTTGCCTGTCGCTTGAACACCACGGACGCGATGTCCAAGCCCAGCCGCATGTCCACGCCCTTCTGCCGCAGCGAAAGCGTGAAATCGTCGTCGACCAGGCTGTCCCAAGAGCGCCTCTTGTTCAGGAGGTCCTTGAGCGGCTGCGGCTTGATTTCCCAGTGAACGTTGTTCGTCGGGATCTCCCCCAGGCGGAGGGCGACCTTGCGTTTTCCGCGAAGCTCCTGGTGGAAGGCAGAGCGCCAGGTCGCGGTAGCGCTCCGCGAGATGTCGATCGCCTGGCGGGACAACGGCTTGTATGGCGGAGGAAGGAGTCGGAAAAAGAAGAGCCCCTGGGCTCGGCCGGCCCTGAATCAGATCGGGCTGGCTTACTGCCAGGGGCGGATGATGAGTTAGTCATAAACGCTTTCTCCTTGGTCGTCAAGTCGACGCGCCGGCGGGCTGGCCGATGGGCTGAGCAAGAACCGAGAGGTCCAGGTCGGCAACGCGGATCTCGCCGGGCATCAGCTTATGGAGCAGCGATCTGAAGAGCGCCTCGATGTCGCGCGGCCTCACCTTGGCCGGCCACTCGGGCCGCGTGAAGCCTTCCTTTCTTCTGGAGCCCTCTGCTATTGTTGGGGTAAGGTGGACGGCATCTTCGACGGTTTGTCAAGGGGGTGGAGCTGTGGCTGATGTTCCGCGCCACCATCTGGAGTATGGCTGGTGCCAGGATTACATCACGGGCGAGACGGTGGTCGATACCGATGACGAGCGGATCCGCCAGGGACTGGCCCGGCTGCTGGTCGAGGAGCGAGGCTATGCCCGGGCGGAGGTTGGGGTTCGGCTGCGGATCGAGACCCTGTTTGCCGGCACCTACGCCGTGTCGCGGATCGACTTCGTGGTGGGCCTGGCCGGCCGGCAGGTGATGGTCATCCGCTACGGCCCGGGGTCGATCGTCACCCGGGAGCGCCCGGCGGTGGCCGCCGCCCGGGTGGTCAATCCGGAGTACCAGATTCCGCTGGCCGTCGCCACCAACGGCCGGGACGCCAGCCTGCTGGACACCCGGACCGGGAAGGTGCTGGCTGAGGGCCTGGCGGCCATCCCCGGGCGGCAGGAGCTGCTGGCGCGGCTGCCGGAGCTGACCTTTCCGCCTTTGCCTGCGGAGCGCCGGGAGCGGGAGCTGCGGATCCTGAACGCCTACGACGTGGAGGTCTGCTGCAGCGGCGGGCCCTGCGCCCTGCCTGGGGCCAGGGAGGGCTGAGTGGGCCGCTGGCGGGTCTGCCGCAGGAGGCCGGCTACGGTGCGGCCGCTTCCGGCCACCGGGCGGCTCATGATGGCGGCGACCACCGGCGCCACCTGATCGGCCTCGGCCGGCGGGATGAAAAGACCCGGGATGGGAGCCGTGGGGTGCAGCCTGGGGTGGTCGGCCTGGCCGGCCAGCAAGGCGGGCAGGAGGTCCACCAGCCGGCCCCATCGTCCGCCCTGGTCGAGGTGCTCGATCACCTGCAGGAAGATGGTGTGGATGGTGATCCGCACCGCGGGCAGCAGGGCGGCGCCGCCGGGCCGGCAGACCGCCTGGGAGGCGAAGCAGCGGCAGGCGAACGGCCGCCAGGGGTAGATCTGGCAGCGATCGGCGGCCAGGAAGGGACACACCCCCGGGACGGCGGCAGAGGTCCCGGGGGGCCGGCGCGCTTCGACTTGGCCCTGGCGGCAGAGGGCGGCCAGGGCGTTGAAGGAGGGGCCGGGGTCGGCGGGCGGGCCGGCTGGGACCCGGGCCAGGCGCTCGGCCAGGAAGCCCGGCCCCTGGTCCCTGGTCACCCCGGCGATCAGGATCTCCGCCTCCAGGCTGGTGAGGGTGACCGCCCGGGTGCAGCAGATGGCGCAGCCCGGCCGGCAGGCATCGCCCCAGCCGGGGGCCAGCTCGGCCAACAGGTCGTACAGCGCCAGGACCGCCTGCCGCAAGCCCGCACGGCCAGCAAGATTCTGGTCAGATCCCATTATTTTCCCACCGTTAGATTTTCCAGGATCAGGGCGCCGATGATCTCCCGGATCGAGGCCAGGCCATGCTGCCGGCAGTAGTCGGCCAGGCCTGCCACCACCTCGGTGCTGGCCCGGGGATTGACCAGGGTGGCGGTGCCGACCTGGACGGCGGTGGCGCCGGCGAGGAGGAACTCCACAGCGTCCTCGGCGCAGCTGATGCCGCCGATGCCGATGACCGGTACGGTGACGGCGCGGGCGGTTTGCCAGACCAGGCGCAGGGCCACCGGCTTGATGGCTGGCCCCGACAGGCCGCCGACCACGTTGCCCAGGCGGGGCCGCCGGCTGTGGATGTCGATGGCCATGCCGAGCAGGGTGTTGACGAGGGAGACGGCGTCGGCGCCGCCGGCCACGGCGGCCTGGGCAATGGCGGTGATGTCGGTGACGTTGGGGGAGAGCTTGACGATCAGGGGCAGGCTGGTCGCCTCCCGCACCGCCCTGGTGACCGCCAGCACCATCCCGGGGTCGGTGCCGAAGACCACCCCGCCGGCCTTGACGTTGGGGCACGAGATGTTGACCTCGATAGCGGCCAGCCCCGGCTCGCGGTCCAGCCGGCTGGCCAGGGCCACGTAGTCCTCGATCCGGTCGCCGAGGATGTTGGCCACCACCGGGGTGCCCACCTGGCGCAGGAAGGGCAGCTTCTCCTGGCAGAAGGCGTCCAGGCCGCAGTTCTCCAGCCCAATGGCATTGAGCATGCCGCAGGGGGTCTCCACCACCCGGGGCGGCGGATTGCCCGGCCGGGGGGTGAGGGAGATGCCCTTGGTGACGATGGCGCCCAGCCGGTGCAGATTGACGAGGCCGGCCAGCTCCTGGCCGTAGCCGAAGGTGCCGGAGGCGGTCAGCACCGGGTTCTGGAGGCGCAGGCTGCCGAGGCGCACCGAAAGGTCCGGCTCTACCATCCCACGTCCTCGGCCAGCACCACCGGCCCGTCGCTGCAGACGTGGAGAAAGCCGCGGCCGCCAGCCCTGGGCACGGCGCAGCCGAGGCAGACCCCGGTGCCGCAGGCCATGCCGGTCTCCAGGGAGACCTGGCAGGGCCGGCTGGCCCGGGCGCACAGGCCGGCCACCGCCCGCAGCATGGGCCAGGGGCCGCAGGCGTAGACCGGGCCCGGGGTGGGCGTCTCGGCCAGGAGGCCGGTGACCAGCCCGGAGCGACCGCGGCTGCCGTCGTCGGTGGTCTCCTGGACGGTGATGCCGAGCCCGCGGAAGTCGGCGGTGGCGACCAGCTCGGCCGCGGTGCGGGCCCCGAAGAGCAGAATGGGCGGCGGGCCCTGCAGGGCCTGCGCCAGGGTCTTGGCCAGAAAGAGCAGGGGCGCCACCCCCATGCCGCCGGCAACCAGGATGCCGCCTGCGGCCTCGGTGCGGAAGCCTCGGCCCAGCGGCCCCAGGAGGGCCAGCTCGTCGCCCGGCCGCAGTGCGGCCATCTGCCGGGTCACCCGGCCCACGACCCGGAAGAGAAGCTGCAGCGTGCCCTGGGCTGTGGTCTGGTGGACCGAGAAGGGGCGGCGCAGGAGGGGGTCTTGTCCGGTGCCCAGGCGGGCCATCACAAACTGGCCGGGCTTGGCAGCAGCGGCAATGGCTGGCGCGTCCACGGTCAGGCGCAGGATGTGCGGGCCCAGGTCTTCGAGCTTGCGGACCTGGCCGGTCTCCTGACAGGCGTTGGCTGGGGTGACAGCCATGGCGGCGCTCACCGGCGGTCCGCCGGCACAATGAGGTCCAGGAGTCGTTCGAGATCGTCGGCCGAGAAGTAGTCGATCTCCAGGCGGCCCCGGGACCCGGCCTGGACAATGCGGACCCGGGTGCCGAGATGGCGCTGCAGATCGTTCTGCAGGACCTGGGCGTAGGATTCCGGGATGGCGGCGGCCTCGGCTGCGGGCCGGCGGCGGGGCCGCCGGCTGCTCTGCTGGCGGAGGCGCCGGGCGCGGGCCTCGGTCTGGCGCACCGACAGGGCCTTGGCCAGGATCTCGTCCCGCAGCGCCCGGCGGGGCTCGTCCTCGTCCACAGCCAGGAGCACCTTGGCGTGGCCCATGCTCAGCCGGTCGTTGACCAGATCCTCCTTGGCCCAGTCCGGCAAGGCCAGGATACGCAGGTAATTGGCCACCGTGGAGCGCTCCTTGCCCACCCGCCGGGCCACCTCCTCCTGGGTGATGCGCAGCTCCTCCACCAACCGGGCGTACGCCTCGGCCTCTTCCAGGGGGTTGAGGTCCTGGCGCTGGATGTTTTCAATCAGGGCCAGCTCCAGGGCTTCATCCGGCGAGACGTCCTTGACCACCACAGGCACCTCCTCCAGCCCGGCCAGCTGGGAGGCGCGCCAGCGTCGCTCGCCGGCGATGAGCTCATAGCCGTCCTCGTCCAGCCGCCGCACCACCAGAGGCTGGATGATGCCCTTCTCCCGGATGGAGGCCGCCAGCTCCTCCAGCTCGTCGGGCTTGATCAGCTTGCGGGGCTGGCGGGGGTTGGGGCGGATGGAGCCCACGGGGCAGAGGAAGTAGCGGTGGCCGTGCTCGTCGTCCCGGGAGGGCAGCAGGGCGGACAGGCCCTTGCCCAGCCCGGTGCGCGGGGTGGTGGTCATGGGGCGGCTCCCTGGCGGCGGTTCTGCGGGTTGAGAAGCTCTTTGCCCAGGGCCAGGTAGCTCTGGGCGCCTGGTGAGGAGCGGGCGTACAGGATGGCCGGCTTGCCGTGGCTGGGGCTTTCGCTGAGGCGGACGTTCCGGGGGATCACCGCTCGGTAGACCTGGTCCTTGAAGTGGGTCTTCACCTCCTTGGCCACCTGGAAGGTGAGGCGGTTGCGGCGGTCGTACATGGTGAGGAGCAGACCCTCGATGTGCAGGCGGCTGTTGTAGCTGTTCTTCACCAGGCGGATGGTGCGCACCAGCTGGCCCAGGCCCTCCAGGGCGAAGTATTCGCACTGCAGGGGGATCAGCACCGAGTGGGCAGCGGTGAGGGCGTTGATGGTCAGAAGGCCCAGGGACGGCGGGCAGTCGATGAGAATGAAGTCGTAGTCAGCGAGGAGCGGCTCCAGGGTGGTGGCCAGGAAGCGCTCCCGGCGGGGGGCTTGCACCAGCTCCACCTCCGCGCCCACCAGGTCGATGGAGCTGGGCAGCACCGCCAGCCGGTCCAGGTCCGCGACCGGTAGGATGGCGGCCCGCGGGTCGGCACCGGCCAGCAGGCACTGGTAGAGGGTAGGGTGGCCGGCAGCCGCCGCAGCGCCCCCCACCCCCAGGCCGCTGGAGGCATTGCCCTGGGGGTCGGCGTCCACCACCAGCACCCGGCGGCCCAGCTCGGCCAGGGACGCGCCCAGATTGATGGTGGTGGTGGTCTTGCCGACCCCGCCCTTCTGGTTTGCCAGCGCAACGATCTTGGCCACCGCTACCTCGTTGTTGCACGTGGAACATGGTGCATATTGGCTTGGACTTTCACTCGGTTAGGATGGCGAGCACCAGCTCGGCCGTGCGCAGCATGTCCGGCAGCAGGATCTCCTCCTGGGTGGAGTGGACCTTGCTCATGCCGGTGCCGAGGATGACCGTGGCCAGGCCCTGGCCGGCAAAGATGTTGGCGTCGCTGCCGCCACCGGCCCTGATCAGGGACAGCTGGCGACCCAAGCGGGCCGCGGCAGCTGTCACCTCCTGGACCACCGGCTCGTCAGCCGCGGCCCCCAGGCGCGGATACTCCAACTCCTCGTCGATCTCCAGGCCGGGCCGGGCGGCTACCTGTCCGGATCGATCCCGCCAGCCCGCCACGGCGGTGGAGAAGGCCTCGCGCATGGCCCGGGTGAAGGCCTCCAGCTTGGCCAGGTCATGGCTGCGCACCTCGCCCTCCACCACCACCTCGGGGGGCACGATATTGGTGGCTGTGCCGCCGGCGATGCGGCCGATGTTGGCGGTGCTCTCGTCGTCCAGGCGGCCGAGGCGCAGGCCGGCGATGGCCTGCGCCGCCAGCTGGATGGCGCTGATCCCCTTCTCCGGGCAGAGGCCGGCGTGGGCCGCCAGGCCCTTGACCAGGAAGCGCAGCCGGTTGGCCGCCGGCGCCCCCACCACCACCTGATCGACGCCCGAGGAGTCCAAGGCGTAGCCCATCCGGGCGCTGACCAGTGAGAAGTCCAGATGCTTGGCGCCCAGAAGGCCAATCTCCTCGCAGGTGGTGAAAACGAGCTGGAAGGGGCGGTGCGGAATCCGCTGGTCATACAGGGTGCGGCAGACCTCCGCCAGGATGGCGAGGCCGGACTTGTCGTCCCCCCCCAGCACGGTATTGCCGGCCGAGCGGAAGCGGTCGCCCTCCCGGACCACCGCAAGGCCCTCCGTGGGGCCTACCGTATCCATGTGGGCATTGAAGAAGACCGGCGGCCGGGGCAGGGTGCCCGGCAGGGAGAGCACCAGGTTGCCGGTCTGGGAGCCGGTGGCGGTCGCCGAGTCGTCCTCTCGGATGCTGGCGCCCAGGGCGGCAAAAAGCGGGCGCAGGACCTGGGCCACGGGGCCCTCCTGGCGGGAGGGGCTCGGGATACGACACAGCTCGATGAACAGGGAAGCCAGCCGCTCCGGCTGCAAGGCAGAGGACCAATCGCCCATGGGCACGAACCAAAATGAGCCTGCCGAACAGGACGTCCAGCAGGCCCAAGAGTTGACTGGCGGAGAGAGAGGGATTCGAACCCTCGGTAAGGCTTTATGGCCCTACACTCGCTTAGCAGGCGAGCACCTTCGGCCTACTCGGTCATCTCTCCGCAGGAATGCTGGTGGGGGCGCGCTCTGGCGGAGGGAGTAGGATTCGAACCCACGGAACTTACGTTCAACGGTTTTCAAGACCGCCGCCTTCAACCACTCGGCCATCCCTCCCGCACTGACCTGTCCTGTTTACCACGGGCCTGCCAGGCTGTCAATCGGCAGGCAGGCAGCCGCTGCCAGGTGTGCTACACTGGGGCCGATCTCCCGGCCGCCGCCACCGCCGGCCGGCCTTGATTCCCCTCCCTGTCCGTGAGGATTGGCCATGCTCACCTGCGGTGCCCAGCCCCTGCCCGGCCTGCCCAGGAGCCTGCTGGCACCGGCGGTGGAGCGCTGGCAGGGCTTTCAGCACCAGCACCCCTGGAGCCGTCGCCTGCCGGCCGTGCTGGTGGACTCCCTGCCCGCGGCCTGGGCCTTGTCCCGCTATCTGGCCGACACCTGCTGCCGCTACCCGGAGATCCTCCAGGACCTGGCGGCCAGTGGTGACCTCCTGGTGAGCGCCAGGGCCACCGGCCTGGCGCGGCGTCTCGAGATGGGGACCCGGGGCGCCGGCGACGAGGCGGAGCTCGGCCGGCGGCTGCGCCGCCTGCGCCACCGGGAGATGGTGCGGATCATCTGGCGGGATCTCGTGGGCTGGGCCGACCTGGCGGAGACCATGCGCGACCTGTCCTGGCTGGCCGAAGCCGCCATCGATGCGGCCCTGGCGGGCCTGGCCTCCTGGCGGCACGAGACGGGGGGGACGGCCGCGCCCCGGTTGGCGGTCCTGGGCATGGGCAAGCTGGGAGGCTGGGAGCTGAACGTCTCCTCGGACGTCGATCTGGTGCTGATCGGCACCGCTGGCGAGCCCGGCGGTGACGGCGGGGCAGCCGAGCCGGCCGGCCTGGTCCGCCAGCTCCTGCGGGTTCTGGGCAGCCAGACCGCGGACGGGCACGTCTTCCGGGTGGACCTGCGCCTGCGTCCCTTTGGGGATGCCGGCCCCCTGGTCATGACACCGGCCCAGGTGGAGGCCTATCTGGAGGCCTACGGCCGAGCCTGGGAGCGGCTGGCCTGGCTGCGGGCCCGGCCGGTGGCCGGGGACCGCCAGGCCGGTGCCAGGCTTCTGGCCGCTATCACACCATTTGTTTACCGGCGCTATCTGGACTTCGGCGCCCTGGACAGCCTGCGGGACCTCAAGGAGCGGCTGGCGGCCGCCCGGGCCGCCAGCCAGCCCAGGGATCTCAAGCTGGGGCCCGGCGGCATCCGCCAGGTGGAATTCCTCGTCCAGACCCTGCAGCTCATCCATGGCGGCCGGCATGCCGCCTTGCGCACGCCCTCGGTCCTGGAGGCGCTGCCGGCCCTGGTCCGGGGCGGCTGGCTGTCCGCCGCCGAGGGCCATGGCCTCCTGGCAGCCTACGCCCTGCTGCGGGACGCCGAGCACCGGCTGCAAGCCGTTGAATGCCAGCAGACCCATACCCTGCCGGATGACCCCGAGGCCCAGGCCCGCCTGGCCGCCAGCCTGGGCATGGCCGGCTGGGAGGCCTGCCTGGCCCGCCTGGCTGCTGCCCGGCAGCTGGTGGCCCAGAGCTTTGCCGGCCTGCTCCGCCAGGATGGGAAGGCTGCGGCCGCCGGCCCCAGGCAGGCGGCCCTGGCCGACCTCTGGGGGCAACCGCCGGCCGTCGCCGCCGCCGGCCCCCTCCTGGCTGAGCTGGGCTTCCAGGAGCCGGATCAGGTGCTGGCCGAGCTGGCCGCTTTTCGTCAGGGACCTGTCCTGCGCAGCCTCAATGACGCCGGCCGCCGCCGGCTGGAGCGGCTGGGTCCGCCGCTCCTCGCTGCTGCCGGCGCCGAGGCGAGCCCCGACCAGGTCCTGGGACGGCTCCTCGACATCCTGCGGGCCATCGGCGGGCGCAGCACCTATCTGGCCCTGTTGGCCGAAAACCCCGGGGTCCTGCCCCGCCTGGCCGGCATCTGCCAGGCCAGCCCCTGGCTGGCCACCCAGATCCGCCGCCTGCCCCGGCTCCTGGATGATCTCCTGGAACCGGACCTGGGGGACCTCGCCGAGGCGGACCGCTGGCAGGCCGCCATCGAGGCTGGCCTCGCTCCCCTGGCTGGCCTCGATCCCGAGGATTGCGCCGACAGCCTCCGGCGGCTGAAGCAGGCCCAGATCCTGCGTCTGGCCCTGGCCGTGTGCGAGGAGCGGATCGACAATCGCACCGCCTGCCAGCGGCTCAGCAGCCTGGCCGAGGCGATCCTGGCGGCGGTGATCGATCTCGCCTGGACCCATCTGGTGGCCCGGCATGGCCGGCCCCGGCTGTCCTCGGATCCCACTGGCCACGATCGGGGCATCCTGGTGGTGGCCTACGGCACCTTCGGAGCCCACGAGCTGGCCTTCACCTCGGACCTGGACCTGGTCTTCCTCCACACCGCCCAGGGCCAAGAGCCGACCACCGGGGCCCAGCCCCTGCCCGGCCCCCAGTTTTTCGCCCGCCTCGCCCAGCGGGTGATCCATCTTCTGGTCACGCCGACCGAGGCAGGCATCCTCTACCCGGTGGACAGCCGGCTGCGGCCCAGTGGCAACGCCGGCATGCTGGTGAGCGAGCTGGCGTCCTTCTGGGACTACCAGGCCACGGCAGCCTGGACCTGGGAGCACCAGGCCCTGGTGCGCGCCCGGGCGGTGGCCGGGGACCAGGGGCTCATGGCCGCCTTCGGCCCGGCCCGAGCGGCTATCCTCGGCCAGCCCCGGGATGCGGCTACCCTGCGCCAGGAGGTCTTGCGGATGCGGCAGCGGCTCCTGGCCGCCGAGCAGCCCCACGACCCGGCGCTCTTCCATCCCAAGATGGACCCGGGCGGCATGGTGGATATCGATTTCCTGGCGCAGTACGGGGTGCTGGTCGCCTGCCACCGCCACCCGGAGCTGGCAACGGCAACCGGCACCCAGGCGATTCTGGCCGCGCTGGCCGAGGCGGGCGTCCTGGCCCAGAACGATGCCCGCTGCCTGGCCGAATCCTACGGCCAGCTGCGCGGCATCCTGCACCGCCAGGCCCTGGCCGAGGAGCCGGCCCTGGTGCCGGCTGCCGCTTTCAGCGACCTGCGGCGGGAGGTGCGGCGGGTCTGGGACGCGGTCCTCAGATGACCGCCACGGCGCAAGAACGGCTCATTCGTCGCTGCAGCCGCAGCTTTCCACCTCGGCCCGGCACTCCAGGCAGACCCAGCCGTCGCCTCCCACCCAGACCAGGCGCTCGGGAATCGTGTCCCGGCCGCAGAGGGCGCAGGGGGTGTCCCCCCCGGCAGGAGGCGGAAGACTGCCTCCTGGGAGCGCCGGCGGAGCCTTCTGTTCCTCATGCCTCATCCTTCCCACCGCAAAAAAAGGCCGGCTGGCGCCCGAGTGCGCCGGCCGGCCTTGATGACCCTGCAGCCGAACAACAGGTGCCGGCTCAGATGTCGAAGTAAAGCAGGAACTCGTGGGGATGGGGGCGCAGCCGCACCGGGTCCACCTCGTTTTCGGTCTTGTATTCGATCCAGGTGTCGATGACATCCTGGGTGAAGACGTCGCCCTTCAGCAGGAAGGCATGGTCAGCCTGCAAGGCCTCCAGCGCCTCCTGCAGGGAGCCAGGGGCGGAGGGCACCTGGGCGAGCTGTTCCGGGGTGAGGCTGTAGATGTTCTTGTCCAGGGGATCACCGGGATCGATCCGGTTCTGGATGCCGTCGATCACCGCCATGAGGATGGCCGAGAAGGCCATGTAGCCGTTGCAGGACGGGTCCGGGGTCCTGAACTCGATGCGCTTGGCCTTGGGCGAGTCGGAATACATGGGGATCCGCACCGAGGCGCTGCGGTTGCGGCTGGAGTAGGCCAGGTTCACCGGCGCCTCGTAGCCCGGCACCAGGCGCTTGTAGGAGTTGGTGGTCGGGTTGCAGATGGCGCACAGGGCCCGGCCGTGCTTGAGGATGCCGCCGATGGCGTACAGCGCATTCTGGGACAGGCCGGCATACTTGTCGCCGGCAAAGGTGGGCTGGCCGTCCTTCCAGAGGGAGACATGGGTGTGCATGCCGGTGCCGTTGTCGCCGAACATCGGCTTGGGCATGAAGGTGACGGTGTGGCCCTTGCGGTAGGCGACGTTCTTGAGCACGTACTTGAACCACATGAGCTGGTCGCCCATCTGGACCAGGGGCTTGAAGCGCATGTCGATCTCGGCCTGGCCGGCGGTGGCCACCTCGTGGTGCTGGCACTCGACGTCGATGCCCAGACCCTCCAGGACCATCATCATCTCGGTGCGCAGGTCCTGGAACTTGTCGGTGGGCGGCACCGGGAAGTAGCCTTCCTTGTGGCGGGGCTTGTAGCCCAGGTTCGGGTTCTCGTCCCGGTCGGAGTTCCAGATGCCCTCCACGGAATCGATCTGGTAGAACGAGCCGTAGGGGTTGGAAGAGAAGCGGACGTCGTCGAAGATGAAGAACTCCGCCTCCGGGCCGAAGAAGGCGGTGTCGCCCAGGCCCGTGGACGCCAGATAGGCCTCGGCCTTCTTGGCGATGTTGCGGGGATCCCGGCTGTACGGCACCCGGGTCAAGGGATCGACGATGTCGCCAATCAGCACCAGGGTCGGGACCTCAAAGAACGGGTCCATCTTGGCGGTGGTGGGATCAGGGATGACCAGCATGTCGCTGGCGTGGATGGGCTGCCAGCCGCGGATGCTGGAGCCATCGAAGCCGAAGCCGTCGTCGAAGCTGGACTCGGACAGCTCGCTGATCGGCACCGTGAAGTGCTGCCAGACGCCGGGGAAGTCCAGGAAGCGGATGTCCACCACCTTGGCCCCACGCTCCTTGGCCATTTCCAAAACTGCCTTCTTGCTCATGAGAGTCCTCCTTGAGGGGAATAAAGGATGGGTACGCTTTGAAGGGCCGCCGGTCCATCCCCCGGCGGCCCTGGCTTCCGGCAAATGGGCCGCTCGTCAGGCCGCTTCCACGGCGGCGGCATGGAGCAGGGCCGCGCGCACCTCGGCCTCGAAGGCCGGATCCACGATCCGAGCGCCGGTCTCGTCCAGCACGTAGAAGACGTTGACCACCCGGTCCCGCTCCGGTCCGATCCGGGCGCGGAAGATACTGATGCCCAGCTCCGCCAGGGTACGGGTGATGTTGTACAGCAGGGACGCCCGGCCAGGCGCGTAGACCTCCACGACCGTGAACAGATCCGAGGTGGCGTTGTCCAGCACCACCCGCGGCTGGGGCCGCAAACGGGCCGCGGTCTGGCGGCGGCGGACCAGGGCGCCCGCCGCCGCCTGGCCGGCCAGGCGATGGCCCAGGGCCAGGCGATTGGCGACGGCCTGGCCCAGGTTGGTCTCCACCGCCAGCCAGTCCAGGTCTTCGAAGCCCAGGTCCAGGGTCGGCACCACGTCCAGGAGGTCCACGGCCGTGCCATCCGGCCAGGTGAAGATCTGGGCCGCCACCACCTCCAGACCGTGGAGGGCCAGGCTGCCGACGATGCGGGCCAGAAGGCCCAGACGGTCCCGGGCCAGCACTGTCACCGACCAGACGCCGCCCCGGGGCTCGGCCCGCACCACCGCCGGCTGCGAGGAAAGAAGCTCCCGCAGCTCGAGATGCCGGCTCACCACCGGCGCTGCGCAGGCGGCCAGGTAGTCCTCCGGCAGCTCGGCGACCAGGCCCCAGAGCCGGGGATCCACCAGGGTGGCCAGGAGGGCGCGCTCGGCGGCGGCCTTGCCCCGGGCGATCTCCACGGCGGGCCGCGGCGTCTCGTCCAGGTGCAGGGCGATCTTGTCATGGAGCTCCCGGATGAGCGCCCCTTTCCAGTCGCTCCAAGCCGCGGGGCCCGTGGCCCGGGAGTCGGCCTTGGTCAGGAGAAAGAGCATGGCCAGCCGCTGGTGGTCGCCGACCTCCCGGCTGCACCGCTCGATGAAGCGCTCATCGTCCAGGTCCCGGCGCAAGGCGGTATCCATGAGAAAGACATGCCGGCCAACAAGAAAGACCAGGGTCGCCACCGCTTCCCCGGTCAGGCCCAGGCGGCGGCCAATGCCCTCGGCCAGCTGGGCGCCTCGCTCGGCATGGCCGCGACCCCGACCCTTGCCGATATCGTGGAGAAGGCCCGCCAGCATCAGGAGGCCCGTATTCTCCACCCGGGAAAAGAACTCGACCTCCTCCTCCCGGAGCCGCATCAGCTCCACCACGGTGGCGATGGAGTGACGGTCCACGGTGGCGACGTGGTAGACGTCGTGCTGGGCGAGGCACACCACCGGCGCGAATTCCGGGATGACGGCGGCCAGCATCCCGGTCTCCAGCATGGCGGTGAGCACGGTGCCGGTGTGGCTGCTCTCCAGGATGGCGAAGAGGCCGGCCGCCAGCCGGCGGCTGCGGCGCTGCCCGTCGCCAATGAGATGCAGGCGCTCCCGGATGATCCGGTGGGTCCGGTGGTGCAGGGGCAGGCCGGTGGCCGCTGCCTGGACAAAGGCCCGCATCATGGTGAGCGGCCGGCGCTCCAGTGTCGCCGGCGCCTCGAAGTGGATGCTGCCGGCCCGCACCGCCAGGCCCGGCTCCAGCCGCCGGCCCTCCAGGGGCGACGGCCGCAGGCCCAGCACCTCCTCGGCGTGCTCGAAGAAGAGGTCGGCGGCCACGGTCACCGCGTGGAGGTGGCCATGGAGCTGGCGCATGAAATGCTCCACGGCCAAAAGCCCGTCCTGATCCCGGTAGCCCAGATCGGCTGCCACCTCGGCCTGGTGCTCCAGAAACAGCTGGTCGTTGCGGCGGTTGCAGCGGCGGTGCAGCCGGTTGCGCACCCGGGCCAGCTCCTCCCAGGCCGCCTCGCAGGCCTGGCCTTCCGAGGGCTCCAGCACCCCGGATTCCACCAGGGCGCCCAGGTCCGCCAGCCCAAACACCACCCGGGCCGTCCACAGCATGGCCTGGATGTCCCGAAGGCCGCCCCGGCTTTCCTTGAGATGGGGCTCCAGAAGGTAGGTGTGGGCGCCGAACACCTCGTGGCGCCGGCGGCGACTGGCGATCATCTCGGTGACGAACTGGCGGCGCCGGCCGTCCACGAACCGCTCCTGGTAGGCCGCCCGGACCCGCTGAAAAAGGGCCGGATCGCCCGCCACCAGGCGGCTGTCCAAGAGGGCCACCAGCAGGGTGAAGTCCTGCTCGGCGTCGTCCAGGCAGGCCTCGACGGTGCGCACCCCGTGGCCGACGTCGACGCCCGAATCCCACAAAGGATAGAGCACCGCCTCCACCGCCCGGCCCAGCTCCTCTTCGGACAAGCCGTCGTGCAGGAAGAGAAGATCCACGTCGGAATACGCGAACAGCTCGCACCGGCCATAGCCGCCCAGAGCCACCAGAGCCAGGCCGGCCTCCGGCAGCGTGGCGGCCGCCAAGCTGCCGGCGATGAACCGGTCCATCTCCCGGGTGTGGGCAGCCAAGAGCGCGCGGCCAGACAGGCTCTGGGCCCACAGGGCCTCCAGGCGCTGGCCCGGGGACGGCAGGGTGGCGAGGGTGGGGGCGGTCATGACCGAGCTGGGGCCGGGCACCAGGCCAAAGGCTGGCCCGCCACGCGGGCCTGTTCGCAAAACGCGGCGCAGTCTTCCACGCCGAAGCCTACAGCAAGTGCGGTGCCAGAGGTGGCCCTGCTGGCCAACAGCGTGGCATACAAGGAAGATTCCGGCAAGGCCTCCCCGGCTGGCCAAAGGGTTATCAGACAATCCTGTAAAAAGAGGGGATGGCTGAGCGACGATTTTGTAGGATTGCGGGTCCCGCAGCCAGCGGGGTGGGGATGGACTTCCCGGGCAGGGCGGGCTACTATGAAGCCCCATGAGCTCCGAGTCCGGCCCTGTCCACCATCACGACCACCCGCACCACGACCACAGCCAGGGGGGCGACCCCGGGCGGCGCCTGGCCCTGTCGCTGGCCGTCACGCTGCTGTTCATGGCCGGCGAGGCGGTG
This sequence comes from Thermodesulfobacteriota bacterium, assembly GCA_040755095.1. Taxonomy (NCBI): domain Bacteria; kingdom Pseudomonadati; phylum Thermodesulfobacteriota; species Thermodesulfobacteriota bacterium. The sequence continues at coordinate 8,544 of JBFMBH010000037.1, read as the reverse complement.
GGGGGATGGCTGACCAACTCCCTGGCCCTGCTTTCGGATGCCGGCCATATGCTCACCGACGCGGCCGCCCTGGGCTTGAGCCTCTTCGCCCTCCGGGTCGGCGCGAGGCCGCCATCCGTCACCAAGACCTTCGGCTACCGCCGGTTCGAGATCCTGGCCGCCCTGGCCAATGGGCTGGCGCTGTGGGGGATCGTCGGCATCATCTTGCACGAGGCGTTCCAGCGCCTGAGCGCACCGCCAGCGGTGAAGCCCCTGGGCATGATGCTGGTGGCGGCCCTGGGCTTGGCGGTCAATCTCATCTCCATCCGCCTCCTCCACGGCCACCGCCATGAGAGCCTCAACATCCGCGGCGCCTTCCTGCACGTGGTGGCGGACGGCCTGGGCTCTCTGGCCGCCCTGTCCGCGGCCCTCGTCATCTGGGCCTGGGGGTGGACCCTGGCCGATCCCCTGGCCTCCTTCGGCATCTGCCTGCTCATCCTCGCCAGCTCCTGGGGGCTGGTGCGGGAGGCGGTGCACATGCTCCTTCTGGGGGTGCCCGGCCACCTCAGCTACCGGGATGTGGAAGCGGCGATCCTCGGCCACCCCGGGGTCTGCTGCGTCTATGACCTCCACATCTGGTCCATAGCCAGCGGCCATGAGGCGGTCTCGGCCCACGTGGTGACCGTCGCCGAGGCGCCCAGCCAGCCGCAGCTCCTGCAGGCCCTGGTGCTGGAGCTCCGGGAGCGCTTCGGCATCCGGCACGTCACCATCCAGCTGGAGTCGAGCCACGACCTCCGGGATACCGAGCTGGGCCCATCCTGCCGGGTGGGCGGCGATGACCGCTGCTGCTGCCGGCCCACCGCGGCTGCCACCGCGGCCAGCCGCAAGTAAATGACCGCCGCGCCTCCCCCCCGGACCCTGCCCTTGTGGGTGGTCAATCTGTTCTTCGTGGTGGGCCTTGTATCGGCCCTGGCCTTCCGCCTGCTCATCGTCGTTAACCACTTGGCGCCGGCCCTTTTCCGGCCGATCTGGTACCTGGGCCTGGTGGGCTACGTGGCCTTTTTCGCCTTCCGCTACCGCATCTCCCAGCGCCGCCGGCAGGCCATCGACCACTTCGCCCTGCTGGACCGGGTGCAGGCCGGCGCTCCCTTGAGCGACGCCGAGCGCCAGGCCCTCCTCTACGTCCTCGGCTCGGTGAAGAAGTCCCGGGAGAACTGGAACTACCTGGTGATCTTCATTCTCTCCATCCTGGCCGCTGCCGTGGACCTCATGCTGGCTGTCCGGTGAGGACCAGGGGCCGGCCCGGCTTTCCCGGAATCCGGACGATCTTTCCGGAGAACCGACCGGCCGGCCGGAGAGGCCCGGACTGGATCACAGGCCGGAGAGGGCCACCGCGGCCGGTTTGCCGTCCGGGGCCTGCGGTGGCCTGGTGGGCATGAGGTTTGCTACACTCTCGCCTGTCAGGAAGCCCTGCTCTGCCCCGCATGCACCGTGACCCCAAATGAAGGAGGCATCATGAAACGAACCATCTTCTCCGCCCTGGCCATCGGCGGCGGCCTGCTGCTCGGCCTGGCCGGCCCCGCCTCGGCGGGCAAGATCGTCCTGGCCAATGACGAGTGGACCCTGTCCTACGCCCATTACACCGAGCCCAACGATCCGGGAGTCTTTGCCACCAACGTGGCCGCCTGGTTCACGGGCGGCAGCGCCGGCAGCTTTCTGGCCTATTCGAACAACTTCGGGCTGACCGGCACCGACTTGGCCAACTCCATGACCGGGGCCGGCCATTCCTGGACGGTTTCCACCGCTGTGTCGTTCGACCTGGCGACCCTGCAGGCCTACGACGGGGTCTTTCTGGCCGGCACGGCGGCCGACACCACCGTCCTCACCCAGTATGTGCAGGGCGGCGGCAACGTCTATTTGGCCGGCGGCACCGGCTGGGGTGGCGCCGGGGGCGAGGCCGCTCTTTGGAACCCGTTCCTGAACAACTTCGGCCTGGGCCTCGACACCGAGTACAACGGGGTGTCTGGCAGCATCCCCATCAGCAGCTCGCACCCGATCTTCAACGGGGTGGATCATCTGCATCAGGGCAACGGCCAGGACACCCTGGACCTGGTGGCCGGGGATAACGCCGAGACTCTGGTGTCGTACTACGGGCATGGCCTCTATGCGGTGTATGAGGGCGCTGCCCCGGTGCCGGTGCCGGCCGCCGGGCTGTTGCTGGCCTCCGGGCTGGCCGGCTTGGCTGGTGTCCGCCGGGTGCGACCACGCGGCTAGTCCGGCAGCATCAGTCCCGAAAGCCGCGACCGGCGGGAAGCACGAGCTTCCCGCCGGTCGTCGTTTGGCACAGCCCTTGCCGCGGACTTTCGGCGTGCTACCCATTCGGGTGCGCCCCGCGCATGGCAACCCACAACTCCCACAACTCCCATAGCTCTCATAGCTCCCATGGACCCATGGGACTTACAGGACCTATACGACTTATGGGAGGCCACCATGGCCAGCTTGCGGCGTTTCACCCATGCGGGTGCGCCCCGCGTATGGCAGCGCTCAACGGAAGGCCTTGGCCTGGGCGTACGTGATCCCCGTGCCGCCGAAGAGGTCCAGGGCGCTGCCCACCGTGAAGTCCAGGCGGCCCTGGCCCAGATCCCGCAGCAGCGTAAGATCGGCCAGCGAGCTGATGCCACCGGCATAGGTGACCGGAATGCCGGCCCAGGAGCCGATGAGAGCAGCCAGATCGGTGGCGATGCCCTGGCAGCGGCCCTCGACGTCGGCGGCGTGGATGAGGAACTCACCGGCATGGCGGGCGAAGAGGTCCAGGGTGGCCGGCTCCACCCGCACCTGGGTGAACCGCTGCCAGCGGTCGGTGACCACGGAGTACCGGCCGTCTGCGCCCTTGCGGCAGGAAAGATCGATCACCAGCCGCTCCCGGCCCACCGCCCGGGTGAGGGCCGCGAGGTGGTCGTAGAGGATCTGGCCGTCCCGGAAGACGAAGGAGGTGACGATCACCGCCGCGGCCCCGGCGTCCAGCCAGGTGCCAGCGTTGGCGGCGGTGATGCCGCCACCGATCTGCAGGCCGCCAGGGTAAGCCGCCAGGGCCTGCCGCGCCGCCGTCTCGTTGCCGGGGCCCAGCATGATGACATGGCCCCCCGGCAGGTCGTCCCGCCGGTAGAGGTCGGCGTAGAAGGCCGCAGGCTGGCCGGAGGCGAAATTGGTGGTCAGCCGGCCGGGGTCGTCATCGGCCAGGGTGCTGCCGACAATCTGCTTCACCTGGCCCTGGTGAAGGTCGATGCATGGCCGGAAGCGCATAGTCTCTCCTGGCGCACGGGCATGAAAAAAGGGCAGGGTCCCCGGTAGACCCTGCCCCGATGGATGCCAGCGGTCGGCTGGCTGGCCCTCACTGGCCTTTGACCAGGAAGGTTGCCGGATCCAGGAGCAGGGACGGTCGGGCCCCTCGGTCCACCGTGTGATCCTTGAGGATCTTGAGGCTGATGCCCTCCTGCCGCGGGTCCAGGAGGATGATGGTCTCGAAGAGGTCCGCCAGGTCGTGGCAGGGCGCCGGCACCCCGAGGTCGCTGACCCGGGTGTCGTCCCGGTGGCGGATGGCCGAAAACCAGACGTGCAGGTTCATCGCCTGCATAAGCTCTCGGATATCGGCCAGATCCTTGCGGGCGGCCTGGGTGAAGTCGAAGCCGTCGATGACCAGGCACTCCGGCTTGAAGATGTCCTGGTAGACCAGGTCGTTCAGGCGCTCCTCCAGTTTGGGGGCGGCAAACGAGGTGGCCTTGAAGGTCATGATCATACGGTTGCGCATGATCTCCCGGTAGACGTCCTGGGCGTGCTCCAGTTGATAGGCCTGGGCCAGGTGGCGGAAGAGGTCCTCATACCAGGCCCGGGTCTTGTCCAGGCTCTCGCCCACACTGACATGCACCACCCGGTTGCCCCGGAGCATGCTGTCCAGGGCGATCTGCACCAGAAGGGCGGTCTTGCCGGTGCCGGCCCGGGCGATGACCAGGCCCAGGCGGTGCGGCGTGGTGTAGGCCCCGGAGTCCGGCTCGATGGCCCGGAGCGGGTTCTTGACGATCAGGTCACGCTTGAGCATGGCGGCACTCCTGTCTTTGAGATAGATGACGTTGACCGGCGCGGGCAGGGGAGCCTGCGATTCATGCCGCCGACTGCTTCCTCTTCTCATTGGCCTCCTTGATGACCTGCTCCGCCACGTTCTTCGGCACCTGCCGGTAGGTGGCGAACTCCATGGTGAACTCCGCCTTGCCCTGGGTGCCGGAACGGAGCACCGTCGAGTAGCCGAACATCTCCGCCAGGGGCACCTCGGCCTCGATCACCGTGTAGTTGCCCTCGTCGGAGGTGCCGACGATCATGCCTCGCCGCTGGTTGATGGTGCCCATGATGGCGCCCTGGAACTCGCTGGGTCCTTCCACCGCCACCTTCATGATCGGCTCCATGAGCACCGGGCCAGCCTTGAGATAGCCCTCCCGGAAGGCGCCGATGCCGGCGGCCTGGAAGGCGTTGTCCGAGGAGTCCACGGAGTGGGAGGCGCCGTCGTTGATCACCAGGCGGACACCGGTCACCGGAAAGGCCGCCAGGGAGCCCTTCTTCAGGCACTGCTGGAAGCCCTTGTCCACCGAGGGGATGAACTCGGTGGGGATGGAGCCGCCGGTCACCTCGTTGACGAATTCGTAGTCGCTCCCCTCCAGGGGCTCGATGTAGCCGGCCACCCGGCCGTACTGGCCGGAGCCGCCGGTCTGCTTCTTGTGGGTGTAGTTGAACTCCGCCCGCCGGGTGATCGTCTCCCGATAGGCCACCTGGGGCGCGCCCACATCCACCACGGCGTTGTACTCCCGCTTCATGCGCTCGATGTAGACATCCAGATGCAGCTCGCCCATGCCGGAGACGATGGTCTCACCGGTCTCCGCATCTACGTACGTGCGGAAGGTGGGGTCTTCCTTGGTGAACCGGTTCAAGGCCTTGGACATGTTGATCTGGCTCTTGTTGTCCACCGGTACGATGGCCAGGGAGATCACCGGGTTGGGCACGTGCATGGAGGTCATGGAGTAGGAGACCTCCGGGCTGGTGAAGGTATCCCCGGAGGCGCAATCGATGCCGAACAAAGCGACGATGTCGCCGGCGGTCGCGGCCTCGATGTCCTCCATCTCGTCGGCGTGCATGCGCACCAGCCGGCCCACCTTGACCTTCTTGCCACTGCGGGAGTTGATGATGGTATCCCCGCGGCGGATGCTGCCCTGGTAGGTGCGGATGTAGGTGAGCTGGCCGTAGCGGCCGTCTTCCAGCTTGAAGGCCAGGCAGACCAGGGGGGCCTGGGGGCTGCTGGACAGGAGCACCTCGGCCTCGTCCCTGGCCAGATCCTTGGCCCGGTTCTCCACGTCCACCGGGCTGGGCAGGTAGTGGGCCACCGCATCCAGAAGCGGCTGCACACCCTTGTTCTTGTAGGCCGAGCCCACGAAGACCGGGGTCAGCCCCAGGCTCAGGGTGCCCTTGCGCACCGCCTCGCGGATCATGGCCTCGGTGGGCGTGCCTTCCAGGATGGCCTCCGTGAGCTCGTCCGAGAACATGGACACCGCATCCAGCATCTCCTCCCGCTTGGCCTCGGCCTCGGGCAAGAGGTCCGCCGGGATCGGCTCGTAGCGGATCCGCTCGCCATTGGCGCCGTCGAAATAGACCGCCTGCATGGTGATGAGATCCACCACCCCGGCCAGCTCGTTCTCAAGACCGATGGGGATCTGCATGAGCACCGCGTTGTGGTTGAGCTTCTCCCGGAGCTGCTGGGTCACCCGGTAGGGGTTGGCGCCGCTGCGGTCGCACTTGTTGATGAAGGCGATCCGGGGCACCTTGTAGCGGGTCATCTGGCGGTCGACGGTGATGCTCTGGGACTGGACGCCGCCCACCGAGCAGAGGACCAGGATGGCGCCGTCCAGGACCCGCAAGGCCCGCTCCACCTCGATGGTGAAGTCCACATGGCCCGGGGTGTCGATGATGTTCACAGCGTGTCCGGCCCAGGAGCAGTAGGTGGCCGCTGACTGGATGGTGATGCCCCGCTCCCGCTCCAGCTCCATGGAGTCCATTTTGGCGCCGACGCCGTCCTTGCCCTTGACGTCATGGATGGCGTGGATCCGCTGGGTGTAGAAGAGGATTCGCTCGGTGAGGGTGGTCTTGCCGGAGTCGATGTGGGCGCTGATGCCGATGTTGCGGACGTGATCTAGCTGGATGCTCATGGTCGTGACTCTTTCCGTCGAGAGCGGTTGGACTTGCCGCCTGGGGGCAGGGCCGGCAGGCGGGACTGCCGCGAGCACCATCGCCAGGGCAACAGCGGTCGCGGAAAATAAAACAGCCCCTCGGTGAGGAGGGGCATCAGAGATCCGCTCTGTTTACTCCACAGCCGATGGTCTGTCAATGGGGAATCGCGGCGGCGGGAAGGGACGGGGACGGCGGGGCGGTCCCCAACCGCCCCCCCGGGGGAGGTCCGGCTACTTCCGGAGCACGGCGACGCCCTTGAACAGCACGTCCAGGTGGTTGCCGGTGCCCGGCGCGGCCCCGCCGTAGATCTCCACCGGGTAGTACCCCGGCGTCATGACGAAGGAAGGCAACAGCGGCTGATACTTCACCAGGGCCGGCACGTTGCCGGCGCTGTGGCCCATGGCGATGAACCAGACCTCATGCCCCATCTGCAGGAAGGCCAGGAGGATGTCCTGGCCAACGAGATCCTCGGCCATGGTGCCAAAGATGCCGGAGGCCAAGTCCTGGCTCGTGCTGTCGGGGTTGAGCCGCCGGATCTTCCAGACCACCTTGCGGGCGCCGGCCGCCTCGGAGGTGACGAAGATCCGGGCCTGGATCATGGCGCTGTCCACCGTGCCGATGACCTTGCGGATACCGGCATGGGCGTCGCCGCCGATGTCCCGGGTATCCACCGTGGCGGTGGCGCCGATGATCGGCAGGCCGGCATAGTCGTTGCCGATCTTGCCGAAGCCCTCGGTGCTGCTGCCGCCCAGGGCGGTAATGGCCACGGTGGCGCCGGCAGGGGTGACGGTGGCGTTGCCGTTGATGAAGGTCTGCCAGGGGGCAGTGAAGCTGGTGACCGGCATGGGCGCCAGGGCCGAGGCCGTGCCGGCCAGGCCAACGACCACGGCAACGGTCAGGCAAGCCGCCAGAAGCTGCCTCCATGGGCCAAAGGGGGACCTGCGCTCGTTCATGCTCTCCTCCATGCGGTCTTCAGGTTGGAGCCGGCTGGCACCGCCATCCGGCACGGGCGCGCCGCCATGGCGTTGGGGTATCATGATGGCACACGCCCGGCGGCACAGGACAGATGCCTTCAGGATAGGAGACGGCCGGCGCCGGGGTCAAGCCTCTGATCGCGGCCGGCTCCGGAACATTCACCCGCCCTGCCAGGAGGCTCACGTGTGGTCATGGCCCGAAAGCGCTTCTTGCCGCCCTCGCCCGCCCGCTATTGCCAGCGCACCTACCGCCGGTCAGTGGCGGCCGGCCTGCTCGTCCCCTTCCAGGTCACGGTGCGGGAGACGGATCTGGCCGTTCTCGCCCCCGAGGACCGCAGCAGCGAGACCCGGCAGCTGGTCCTTCGATACCGGGCGCAGCTGGAGGGCTACATCGCCGGCCAGCCGGGGTTTCTGACCAGTTTCAGCCCCCTGCCGCCGGACCGCTCGGCGCCGCCCCTGGTGCGGGCCATGCTGGAGGCCGGCGCCGCGGCCGCTGTCGGTCCCATGGCGGCGGTGGCCGGGGCCATCGCCGAAGGCGTCGGCCGGGATCTTCTGGCCGCCGGCTGCCAGGAGGTGGTGATCGAAAACGGCGGCGATATCTTTCTGGCCCGGCAGGCGGCCGTGGTGGCCGGTCTTTTTGCCGGCCGCTCGCCCCTGTCGGGCCGCATCGGCATCCGCATCCCGGCCTCGGCCATGCCCTGTGGGCTGTGCACCTCCTCCGCCACGGTGGGCCATTCGGTGAGCCTGGGCCGGGCGGACGCCGCCACCGTCCTGGCGGCCTCCGCCGCGCTGGCCGACGCCTGCGCCACCGCCCTGGGCAACCTGGTCAAGGAGGCCGCGGACATCACCCCTGCCCTGGAGCGGATCCGGGCCATCCCCGGGGTGACTGGTGCCCTGGTGGTCCTGGGCGAGCATCTGGGAGCCGCCGGGGCAATGGAGCTGGTGCCCCTGGCCTGATCGTGCCGCCGGCACAGAATCGGCCCCCATTTCTTTCCCAGGTCTCTTCTGGTAAACATACAACGGCAAGGGCGCCGCCCTGTCTACCGAGTCCTGTGCGAGGAGCCATCCAACCATGTCCCCTGCTTCCCACACCATCCGCTTCCTGCCCAGCGGCCGCAGCGTTCGGACGGCTCCCGGCGAGAGCCTTCTGGAGGCCGCCCTCCGGGCCGGGGTGTACATCAACGCCTCCTGCGGCGGCGCCGGGGTCTGCGGCAAGTGCCGGATCGTGGTCGAGGAGGGGACGGTGGCGGGGGGGCTTTCCGAGCGTCTGTCCGACGCCGATCGGGTGGCGGGGGTGCGGCAGGCCTGCCGGGCCAAGGCGCTT
>JBFMBH010000036.1 GCA_040755095.1 Thermodesulfobacteriota bacterium | reverse complement strand
CCCACGGCCGTCCCTATTTGTACGCCCGGGCTCCGAATGGATGAAACGCCGGCAGCCCGCTCTGGTGTCCAATGTCTCTTGAGAGATCCCATAAGTCCTATGGGTCCTATAAGTCCCATGGGTCCAGGGAAGCCAGGGAAGCCATGGAAGCTATGGGAGCTATGGGAGTCATCAGGACCTGTGAGCAGCCGTGCGCGGAGCGCGCCCCAATGGTGCAACGGACGTTCGTGGCCAAGGTGGCGTTGGCCGCCGGAGCCGGCCGGCCTTCAGCCCCCGGCCGTGGTGGAGCACGGTGCAGACGTGCAGGTGCACCTCCGGCTTCATGACTCTTTGGGCTTGCGGACCCGCGCCCTGGTCGATGGCCCCGACAAGGCGACTGGCCGCTCAGTCTCCCCCCCCGCTCGTCAGCTCGGGTGCAAAGCGTCCCTGCCAGAGAAGCCTGGTGAATTCCCGGTGCGGCACAACGAGGACCCCTTCCGCCGTCTTCCGCAGGCGGGGCTCCAGACAGACGACGACCAGGGCGCGGACCTCCGGGAAATCTTTTTTGAAGTGCAGCAGCCCGGCGATGTCCCGGGAAGAGACCTGGGTCTTGCCCTTGGCCTCGATGGCGACCTGGCCGTTGCCCAGAACGAAATCCACCTCGATGCCGCTGGAAAGGCGCCAATACGACAGATCGTAGTGCAGCTCGCTGTACCGGGCGTGCACGGAAAGCTCGTGGAACAGCCAGTTCTCGAAGGCCTTGCCGAACAGCTCCGAGCCAGGCTCGATGTTGCCCCGTCTGGCCAGGTGGCTCACGACGCCCACGTCGCGGAAGTAGAACTTCGGCGCCTGGATCGTTCGCCGTTTCGGGCGCAGGGTGAAGGCCGGCAGAAAGGCGCCCATGAGGGTGTCCACCAGGATGCCGTAATGATCCCGCACCGTTGACACCGCGACCGCGGCCTCCCGGGCCACGTTGGACAGATTGACCACCTCGGTATCACCAATGGCCGCCGACCGCAGGAAATCGGAAAACACCGGCAGGCGGCGGGTCAATCCCTCCTCGAGGATCTCTTCCCGCAGGTAGTCTTCCACGTAGCTGCGGATGGTCAGGCGCGGGCTTTCCGCCCCGTAATGATCAGGCAGGGGGCCGGTGTTGACGAACCGCTCGATGGAAAAGTCATCCCCCAGCTCCTCCGCCACCAGGCCCAGCAGCTCGTAGCGCAGGGCTCGTCCTCCCAGAAGATTGGCATGCCCCCGCCGCACCTTGCGGGCGCTGGAGCCGCACAGGCCAAAGACGACGCCGTGCTCCTCGATGAGGAAGTGGATTTCGTCCAGCAGGGCCGGGGCCTTCTGGATCTCATCGATGACGATGGGCCCGGCAGACCTGCCGGCCAGGACCTCTTCGCGCAGGAGGGCCGGCCGCCGCAAATAGCGCACCAACTGGTCGGTCTGGAGAAGATCGATGCGCCGCGCGTCCGGGTACGATGCCTTGAGCAGGGTGGTTTTCCCGGTCTGCCGCGGGCCCCAGAGGAAGAAGCTCTTCTTGGGCGCCGCCGGCAGCCTGAGAAGTCGCGTGTACATTTGCCTGTGCTCCGCTGATATGCATGTCTATTTGCGGTACTGGCGTCCAATAACACGCCAACAGGGGGGTGTCAATGGCCGGAGGTGGGACGTGTCGGCGCGCCGGGATTCGTCCCCGCCTCACAGCAGCCGCGAGTTGGCCGGGCTATTGCCGCCGGCCAGAAGATCCGCAGTCTTGGCTGTCAGTCCTGCACCCCCAGGACCTCCACCACGCTGATCTCCTCGCTGCAACCGGCGGGGAGCACCGTGGTCGTCCGGCCCAGGAGTAGGCCGGGGCCGGCGGCGGCAACGGTTCGCTGGCTGGCGACGATATCCCAGCCCAGGGTCTTGCAGAAGCCTTCCAGCCGGGAGGCGATGTTCACCGTGCTGCCGATGGCGGTGTATTCCATCCTCTTCGATGAGCCGATGTTGCCGATGAGGGCCTTGCCGCTGTGGATGCCGACGCCGATCCGGAAGCGGGGCAGCTGGTGGCGGGGGAATCGGCTGTCCAGCCAGGATTGGAAGCCGATGCTGTTGGCGACGAGGTCCCGGGCCGCCAGCAGGGCGCGGCGGCTCTGGTCCGGGAAGGCAACCGGGGTGCCGAACAGGGCCATGACCGCATCGCCGATGAACTTGTCCACCATCCCACCGTGGCGGGCGATGATTTCGCATACCTGGCCGTAGTAGGCATTCAACAGCTCCACCACCTCCTCCGGCTCCAGCCGGCCCGAGAGGGAGGTGAAGCCACGGATGTCGGAGAACAGCACCACCACCTCGGCGGCCGTCCCCCCCAATGCGGGCATCTGGTCCCGGGCCAGGAGATCCTTGAGCACCGAGTCCGCCAGATAAGGCGCGAAGGTCGCCTGGATGATGCTCCTGGCCCGCTCCGCCCGGGTCAACCGCTTGCCGGTGGCGCCCAGGTAGAGTGTGGACAGGGAAAGCACGACGGGTATGGTGGGCGCGAAGCGATCAGCCCGGAAGACCGGATGGGCCAGGAGGAATGCGGCCAGGGCCAAGGCGATCATGGCTGCCAAAGCCCGGCCGGGGGGAAGACGCAGGGCGGGCACCAGGCCGGCCGCCGAGAAGGCCACGAGCCAGAGGAAGCGCCATCCACTCGCCAGAGGCTCCATGGTCTTGCCAGCGGCCAGCGTCTCGATGATGTTCGCGTGCACCTCGGCGCCGGCCATGAAGCTGCGATCTGGCCTGGCAAAGAGACCGGAGCTGTACGGGGTGAGGTGCAGGTCGTTGAAGCCGCCCTGCTCGGCGGAAAAGATCACCACCTTGTCCCGCAGCAGGGCCTGGACGGCCGGGGATTCCCGGGTCGCCGGCTCCAGGAGCTTCCGGAAGGAGAGCCGGGGCACGGTGCCGGGCGGGCCCACATAGCGGATCCGTCTGATCGCGTCCGGGGGGAAAACGATCCCGGCCTTCCGGGCCAGGAGGGGCGCGAAAGTGGTGTGGGGCGGGACGTCACCGGCGAACAGCCGGGGGAGAAAACGCCGGATGACGTGGTCCTCGTCCGGCAGCAGGTTGATGAGCCCCACCGACTCCGGGCCGTCCGGCAAGGAGTACAGGTAGTCGACCGCAGGCAAAAGGGGCGGCTGCGCCTTGCCGTCTTGCCAGCGGGCCATACCGGCCAGGACCACGTCACCGCTGTAGAGCTGCGCGCGGAAAGAGGCGTCGTAGGTTCGGCTCAGGTCACTTCCGGCTGGGCTGACCTCAGCCAGCCAGGTCTCGGCGCTGACCGCGAAGACGAGATCAAGCCCGATCGCCTTGGCCCCGGCCGCCCGCACCGCTGCCATCGCGGTAGCAAAATGCGGGCCCCAGAAGGTCATCGGCGCGTCCGCCAGCGCGTCCAAGGTCGGCTCGTCGATGGTGACGATGGTGACCGTTGGCAGGTAATCGCTCCGCCGGCCCAGGAGCCGCTGGTGCAGATCGCCCAACGCCTCTTCCCAGGGGGCCAGCCAGCCCTGTCGCTCCGCGGTGGCGGCCACCAGACAGCTGGCCACCAGGAGGACGGCGGCGAAGGTCAGGTTCTTGGCGCGGGCACCGGGCATCAGAGCCAATTCCCGATCAGGAGATACGGGGCCCAGAATGCCGGGTGGCCATACTCGGGTCGGGAAAGGAGCCGGACCTGGGCGCGCTTAAGAGCCTCGGCCTTGGAGATGCCGTTGCCCTGCCGCATCTCCCGGTAGAAGGCGTCCACCAGGGCGGCTGCCGCCTGGTCGTTGATGAGCCACAGACTGGCCAGGGCGCTGCGGGCCCCGGACTTGACCGCAACCCCGGCCAGCCCCAATGCCGCCCGTTCGTCACCCACCGCCGTCTGGCAGGCGCTCAGGGTCAGGAGCTCCACCGGCTGGCGCCGCTCCCGGCCGGGCTCCATGAGGCTCTCCAGGCCGGCCAGGGTCAATCGATCCGAATAGGTGAGCAGGAAGGTCTTGCTGAAATCACGGTCAAACTGGCCGTGGGAGGCGATATGGACGATGGAATAGGGCGCCTGCTGCATGGCGTCCTGCACCGTCGCCGCGGTGAAGATCTGGTCCAGATAGACCGTGGCCGGAAAGGTCGCGGCAACGGTGGTGGCCTCGCCGGCAACGGCGGGCAGGGCGGGAAAGCCCTGCACCGCTTCCGTAAGCCCCCCCAGCAGGACCTGGGCCTCCGCGACCTTGAGGGTCCGGGGATCGGTGAGGGTCAGGCTTGGGGTGGTGGCCACGGCATACCGCTCGATCAGAAACGAGCTGCCGTCATGGAGCGCTGCCATGGGAATGGTGCGCAGCTCCCGGTCCGGGACGAAGACCAGGGTCTGGACCCCGCGGCCTTGCAGGTCGGCCTCCATGGGGGCCAGGAGCCACTCATGGAGGCGGTTCGCATAGCGGAGGAAGCGGCTGCCAGGCGTTTGCAGCTTGTGCCGGAGGTTGGTGATCCATTCCACCAGGGTGTCGTGGCCCACAGCCACCACATACTGTTCCATGCTCGCGCCTACCGAGACCAGGAGCACCAGCCGGTCGGGCAGCATGACCGGATAGATGACCGCCGTCCGGCCCGGAACCTGCTCGAGGGTCATGATCGTCTGTTTGCCGGCAGCGAGGCATTCGTCCTGGAAGTAGTCCTTCAGCTCCATCTCCTTCATGCGCTCCAGGGTATCCCGGGCGGCCAACAGATCGGCCTGTCGGCCCTGCGGGTCGGGAATGCCTGCGGCCCGCCGGAGCAGGAGATCGGCCAACTGGAAGTAGATCGGCTCCACGGCCTGCTGGTACGACAGACCGCCCCGGCGGCGGCAATCGGTGGCCAGATCCTGCTGGATGCGGCTGACCGCATCGACCGCCAGCTGGCAGGCCCGAATGGCCTCGTCCAGCCTGCCCACGGTCCCATGCAGGCGGCCCCTCTGCCAGTGGAGCCGGAACAGCTGCTCCCTCAAGTCATGCTCCTGGGCGATGAACAGGGCCTGGCCGTTCAAGGTCAGGGCTTCCTCCTGGCGCCCTTCCTGCTCGTAGAGCCCGGCCAGGTAGCCGAGGCCGAGGGCGCGGGCCCGGAAGTCCCGGATCCGCTCGGCCACCTGCACCGCTTCCTGGAAACCGTCGTGGGCCAGGAGCACCAGGCCGCGATCCTGGACCGGCCCTGCCGGCGCGGCCCTCAGCTCCTGGGCCAACAGGCCGCAGCTGAGGAGCAGAACGGCTTTGTCGTGGCCGTCGACCAGGGCCAGGACCCGGCCCTGGAGATCCGCGAGACTGGAGAGGGCATCGATCTTCTCCTGCTGCCGCAGCCGGAGCTGGACCAGAAGCATTTCCGTCCGGAGGGGGAGCGCGGGATCGGCTGCCGGCAACGCCAGGGAGCGGCGCAGGATCTCTTTCGCCCCCTGGTGGTCCTGTTCGGCAACAAGCAGCTGGCCGAAAGCGAAAAGTACGGCGGCGCCCGTTGCCGGCGGCAGGTCACCGTTGTCGACGGCCGGCAGGCAACGGTGGAAGTGGCTGTGCGCTGATGCAAAATCCCCCATGAGATAGGCGAGGCGGGCCAGGGCGGCCTCTGCCCGCAGGTCGGCCCGGTCACCCACTGCCGGCGCCACCTGCTGGGCCCGGGCCAGGACCGCCGCCGCCCGATGGCCATGGCCTCCTGCCATGAGCGATTGGGCCTCCAGGAGCAGTGCCTCGAACAGGGCCCCGGCCTGACCTTCCGGGTCCAGATCCTCGGCAAGCGTGCCGTACAGAACGGCCGCCTGCTCGAAGTCTCCGTTCCGGAAAGCCCGCTGGGCGGCATCCCGGTCCCGGGCCGCCGCCACCGCCGGCAGCTCCGGCACCGGGATCGGCCCGCGCTCCGCCGCCAGGCCAGGCGCCGCCGCCCCGGCCAGGCACACGGCCAGGGCGAAAAGGCGCACGCCCCGCACTCCAGGGCCCATCACTGCCTCCTCAGCCAGTTCTCCAGGAGGTCGATCTCCCGGTTGTCGGGCTGTCGGGCGCGCATGGTGGTGATGAGCTCGGCCATGGCCTGGTGCTGGTCGAAGTCGGCCAGAACGCTGAACAGGAAGAGCTCCGGCGAGATGTCGGTGTCTGCGGCCTGGCTGCGCAGGGTCCGGTACATATCCCGAGCCAGGGCCACCTCCCGTTCCTCGCTCGTGGCCAGCTCCACCGGCGCCACCGGTGCAGCCTCGTCACCCCCGGCGCCCCGGATGAGATAGCCGCCGCTGCGGATCATACGCTCGGTATCGATGATGGCCACCACCCGCTGCACCTCCTTGGCGACCACGCCGGGCAAGGCGCCCACCTGGGCCACCGCGCCGGTTTGCGGCGTGGCCCCCTCCCGGCCGACGGTGATGCGGGCCTCATCCTGCCAGACCTCCCGGCGGCCGTTGCTGAAATAGACCAGATGCATCCGGCTGCCCGGGGACAGCAGCACCTGATCCCCCTCCTTGAGCTTCATGAAGGGCGTGATCGGGTGGGACTCGCCCCCCGGGGCCTGGAAGGTGCCGGTCCCGGCCAGCTCGGTCACGAGACAGACCCCCGAGCCACCGGCTGCCACCGGCCAAGCTGTGGCCAAGAGCAGCACCAGCAGCAAACCGGCCGAACACCACGCAGAGCGATGCTTGTTCATGGCTCCTCTCCTTGTTTCCTTTCGAGGTGATTCCTCAGGTGCTGCCCCCCCTTGCCTCGTCCGTCCGCCCGCGAGTCCCGCTCCGGTGCTGGCTCCGCCACGGGCAGCACCAGCGCCTTCGGCCCGGGCGCCAGCATTCCCCAGCCGCCGAAGGTCAGACTGCTCGCCCCCCCGGGCCCAGCCGTAAGGCAGCTGCTGGCCGCAAGATCGGCCAGGCCGCCCGACTCGGGCAGATCGGCCAGGATGCCACTGATATCGATATCCGGCGTCTGGATGGAGACATTGCCCGAGATGCCCAGTCGTGAGGAGGCGTCAATGATGCTGTTGTCCGCAAACAGGTAGTCCGTCACCAGCTGGATGTTGCCGCCGTTGCCGCCATAGGCGTTGGCGACGATGCGGCTGCCCTGGAGAATGGTGAAGATCGGGTCGATGTCGATATTGCCGCCGTTGCCGGCGCCGCCAGCAACCGAGGTGGAGATTTCGCTGCCCTCCAGACGGAGCAGGTGGCCGGCACGGATGGTGATATCGCCGCCGTCGGAATCGGTGGTGGAGGTGACGATCCGGCTGCCGTTGTGCAGACTGAGGGTGCCGGTGGCGAGGATGGCGATGTCGCCAGCCCTGCCGCTGGCAAGGCTGGCCGCGGTGATGGTGCCCTGGCTCCTCAAGGTCAGGGAGTCGGCCACCAGGTTGATATCCCCGCCGTCGCCGGTGGCCCCCTCCCGCACCCGGGCATAGATGCCGGATTCAGCGCCGTCCACGGTCAACGTGCCACTGGTGACGGAAAGGTCGCCGGCATCACCTGCCCCAGAGGTGGAAGAACTGATCGCGCCGCCGTTGCGGATCGAAAGCTCGCTGCTGCTGATCGTCACAGCACCGCCGTGGCCCGTAGCGCCAGGAGCCACCCCCGCATAGATCCCAGCCCCATACCCTTGGCCGTCTACAGTGATCGTGTCACTGGTGATGGAAAGGCCGCCGGCATCACCAGCCCCAAAGGTGGCGGCACTGATTTCGCCACCGTTCCGGACCTGCAGATCCCCGGCGTCGATCGTCACGGCACCGCCCTGGCCCGTAGCGCCGGTATCCACCTGGGCAAAGATCCCAGCCCCATACCCATGGCCGTCCACGGCGATCGTGCCACTGGTGATGGCAAGACGGCCGGCATCACCTGCCCCGAAGGTGGCGGCGCTGATTCTGCCGCCATTCAGGAGCTGCAGATCCCCGGCGTTGATCGTCACAGCACCGCCCTGGCCCGTAGCGCCCGTATTCACCCGGGAAAAGATCCCAGCTAAATTCCCTTGGCCGTCCACGGTGATCGTGTCACTGGTGATGGCAAGACGGCCGGCATCACCTGCCCCGAAGGTGGAGGCTCCGATTTGGCCGCCATCCAGGACCTGCAGATCCCCCACGTTGATCGTCACAGCACCGCCCTGGCCCGTAGCGCCAGAAGCCACCCCCGCAAGGATTCCAGCCCAATTCCCCTGGCCGTCCACGGTCAACGTGTCACTGGTGATGGCAAGACCGCCGGCATCACCTGCCCCGAAGGTGGAGACACTGATCGCGCTGCCATTCAGGACCTCTAGATCCCCGGCGTTGATCGTCACGACACCGCCCTGGCCCGTAGCACCGGGATTCACCTGGGCAAAGATCCCAGCCCCAACCCCTTGGCCGCCCACGGTGATGGTGTCACCGGTGATGGCAAGACCGCCGGCATCACCTGCCCCATAGGTGGAGGCACTGATCATGCCGCCATTCAGAACCTGCAGATCCCGGGCGTCGATCGCCACGGCACCGCCCTGGCCCGTAGCACCGGGATTCACCTGGGCAAAGATCCCAGCCCCATACCCTTGGCCGTCCACGGTGACCCTGTCGCTCACGATATCGAGACTTCCGGAGTCGCCGGCGCCGAGGGTACCGGCGGCCATGAAGCTGCCGTTGGCGACCAGCAGATCCATACTGCGGACGACCACGTCACCGCCGTCTCCTTGTCCGACGGCCCATGCTTGGACGATGCCACCACCGGTGATCTTCAGGCGGTCTGCCTCGATATCAATGGCGCCGCCGGGGCTCTCACCGGTGGCCGAGTGGACATGCGCATCCCCCGTGATCGCGACCCGGCCGCCCCGGATAAAGACGGCGCCACTGGCCGCAGCATCAACGTCCAGCTCGGAGTTGTTCAGCGCCACAGCGCCCCGCTCGGCGGCATCAATCGAAAGCTCCCCGGCCGCTGGCCGCACCTCGCCAGCCGAAGCAACACTGGCCAGGTCGATGCGGCCCCCCGGCGCCCGCAAGGTGCTGCCCAACAACATGATCTCCCCGCCGATCAGGGACAAGGCCTGGCCATCGCCCACGGCCAGCTCTGCCCCGTAGGCCTCGATGGCGCCGATTGGCCCATCGAGAAAGCCGAAGGCCGTCGGCGCGGCGCTGCTGAGGATGGTGTCGCCGGAAGGGTCGCTGAAA
The DNA here is from genome assembly GCA_040755095.1 of Thermodesulfobacteriota bacterium. Classification (NCBI taxonomy): domain Bacteria; kingdom Pseudomonadati; phylum Thermodesulfobacteriota; species Thermodesulfobacteriota bacterium. The sequence goes on along the minus strand of JBFMBH010000036.1, from coordinate 21,943 downwards.
AAGATGCCCTGGTCGGCAAGACGGAGAAAATCGGCGGTGCTGACCTGAAGTGATCCGCTCAGGTCCAGGGAGGCGTGAGGCCCGAAGATCACGCCGGCGGGATTGAGAAGATAGAGGTCGGCGCCCGGAATCGAGGAGGCCAGGCGGCCGTCGATCAGGGACTGCTCCCCGCCGGTGACGCGGCTGATGATGGTGGCAATCGTATCCGGACCGCTGAAGGTGGCGGATTCGCCGGCGGCCAGATTGAGGGTGGTGAAGCTGTGGAAGAGGTTGGCCCCGCGGACGGTTCCCAGGTCTGCGCTGACCGCAAAGTCCGGGCCACTGAGCACGGCCGCCGGCCCCATGGTGCCGTCCGTCAGCACCTCCGCCCAGGGGGACTCGGTGCGGACGAGGGCCGCTCCCAGGAACAGGACGGCCGCAGTAGCGCGTTGGCGGGTCTTGGCTGCCGGGGACATGGATGGGCCTCCTCGGACCGCGGAACCGGGCGATAATCGTATCGGATTGGGTCACCAATCGCCTTCCTGGCCCGTTTGCTTCGGCGCGCTGCCGAAGCCCTCACATCTGCCAGCGGAACAGGAAATGGATCCCGGAATCCTGCGGATCGGAGCTGGGGTTGTCGATGTCGCGCAGGGCCTTGGCCAGGTACAGCTCGGCATGGAGATTCGGAGACGGATCCCAGCGCAGGCCGGCCCCGGCCCCGGAGATTGTCAGGCTCTGGGCGGGCCTGGTGTCGCTCCAGGATGCGCCGAGGTCGTAAAACGGCGCCAGCTGGAGCAGGCCATCCGTAGCCTGGGCGCTCACCCCCGGCAGGGGCAGCCGGAACAGGGGCAGCCGGTATTCCATGGAGAAAACGAGGCCGTTGTCCCGGACCAGCTGGTTCTGGCGATAGCCTCGGACGCTTCCCGTGCCACCGACGGCAAACTTCTCGGGCGCGGGCAGGACCGCGCCGGCCAGCTGGCAGTCGGCCTTCACAATGAGCTGATCGTCCTGGCGGAGCCCCAGATGCTTGGCCAGTTGCGCCTGCGCCAGCCAGGCCGTGAAGGTGGTGTCTACACCGTCACCGGTGTCGGTGGCACCGAGCGCGTCCAGGCCCTGGCTCAGGACCAGACGGGCCGCCAGCACCTGGTCGGGCCAGCGCTGGACCCAGTCGGCGGCCAGCCGGCCCACGGTGATATCGATTTCGCCATTGTCGTAGCCCGCATACAGGGAAAAGGGCATGCCCAGGAGGAAGGTCTCGTTGTGGCGCTGCTCGGCGCTCACCGTCCCGCGCAGCTCCTGGCTGGCGGTCTGGACGAGGGGATGGCCCACCGCCAGGCCGATGGTGTCCGACCTGCTTTCGATGTCGAGGACCGTAAAGGGCTCCTCGATGATGCTGGAGGTGGTGTGAGAATAGAAGAGGCGCACCGTGGTGTCCCGGGCATTGACCGGCATGCCGAGCTCGCCCCGGTACTCCTCGGCGCCATCGGTCAAGCCGCCCCGCAGGGCAAGGGTATCCCCCCAGCCGGTGAGGTTGAGCAGGGAGAGCGACGCCTGGGGATAAAGGCTGCCGGAGCTGGGCGAGTGGTCGTTGGCCAACTGCAGGGCGGCCTGAAACGGCCGTGCCTCCCGGACGGTCACGTCCAGGACCGCCTCGCCCCGCCGGATCCCGGGCTGGATCTGGGCCTGGATCTTGTCCACCAGGTCGCTCCGCAGCAGGACCTTCAGCTGGTCCTGGAGGGCGAAGATGTTGAGGGGAGCGCCCTGGGCCGACTGGAGGCGGCTCACAAAGAAGCCAGGCTGGAACCGTTCGAGACCGGAGATCCGGATGCCGGTAAGGGTGCCCTCGATGATCTGGAAAAGCACCACCCCGTCGACGACCTGCTGATCCGGGAGCACGGCCCCGGAGTTGATGTACCCGCGCTCCACGTAGTGGCGGACCAGCCGGGAGCGCAGCTCCTGGAGCTCGTCGCTGGTGATGGTGCGGCCGGTGTAGGGAGCGGCGACCGTTGCCAGCTCCTGGTCAGAGAAGACGGTGTTGCCGGTAAAGGCAAACCGCCTGGCGAACAGGGTCGGGGTCTGGGCCAGGGAGGGAACGGGCGGGGGCGCCGGCAGGGGCGGCAGGACCATGGCGGGAGCCTCCTGGGGCCCCTCGAGACCGGGCAGCTCCCGGCGGGTATCCGGAGCCAAAGGCTCGCCTGCCACCCCGGTGACAGGTCCGGCGACAGCCGCGCCCGGGAGGGCCAGCAGCACACACCATGCGACCAGGAGCCACCACACACCCCACCTCCCATGCCGTTGCCAGCCTGATGCCCTGGTTGTCCGCCACTGGCCCGAGCCTATGCGCGTCGCCCCTGGGCTCGTGACAAGCCGATTTCTCAACAGTAGCCCCTCGCCAAACCAGAGGCACGGTACTCGACTCGGGGAACGCCGTCAACACTCGTGGATGACCGCCCCAGCGGCACAACCTCCGCCAGATGCTACCCGGAGGCATCCCGTTGGCTCGCGCGGTAACCGGGATCGACGGCCAGTTCGGTCCGGTGCCGTGCATGCGCGCTCGCCGGCACGCCTGGGCGCGCAATACCACCGGCGCCAGCTGCCCATGGAAGAAGGCGCCGGAATCAGGGAGGCACAGGGGGAAGAAGAGCCACGGCGAGCTGGGACGGAAAGGTGTGACAGAGATCCTGCCGCCCACCCATTCAGGCGTTGAGAGTTGCCATGCGCGGGGCGCACCCGAATGGGTGAAACGGAGTGGCGCTGGCGTGGATGGGTGGAGCGCAGCGCAACCCATCTCGCCCCGGCCGACTGATGGGTTGCGACTGTCGCCTCCACCCAATCTACGCATCTGAAGCCCCGGTGATTGTCCCCTGGCCGCCGTTGTCGTAAGATGGCCCCATGTTCGATTGCCAGCACATCACCTTCAGCGGCCACGCCATCCAGCGCATGTTCCAAAGAGGGATCAGCAAGCCTGATGTCCTCTCCATCATCGCGTCTGGCGAGACCATTGCCGAGTATCCCGACGACACCCCTTATCCAAGCCTGTTGCTTTGCGGCTTCGTCGATAACAGGCCGTTGCACGTTGTTGTTGCCTTCCATGAGGCGGTCCACGCCTGCACGGTCGTGACCACGTACATCCCGTCCGCCGATCAGTGGACAACTGACTTCAGGACCAGGAGGACATGACATGCGTTGCGTGCTCTGCAAGACCGGGACGACCCAGCCAGGCTTCACCACCGTGGCACTGACCCGGGGCGAGACATCCGTGGTCATCAAGAACGTCCCGGCCGCCGTCTGCCAGACTTGCGGGGAATACTACCTGGACGAGACCGTGACCGGCCTCGTCCTCCAACGCGCCGAGGAGGCCGTGGCCAAGGGAGCGGAGGTGGAGATCCTGCGCTTTGCCGCCTGAGGGGTGCCGCCGCCGTCTTTGGGCGCTGGCCCCGCCCAAACGCTTTGGGGCAATCATCCGTTTTCCCGGGGGAAGCCGTGGAAACCGTCCGCGCCGTCGATGCGCATCGCCAATTCGCCGCCCTTCTCAAGGAAGGTGGCCCAGGGCAAGGCTGCGCAACGGCTCAGGCCCCCGGAGGAAGGGGATCTCGATCCAGTGCACCCAGCCGGCCGGGGCTTAGCACACTCAGACGTTCCTGTGCCACCTCGGGCGAGACAGGCACGCCGGTGATGGTGCCGTCATCGCCATGCAAAGCCGAGTCGGGCCGGTCAACTAACGAGGCCTGGAAGGGCCGGATGGAGAAACCGGGAAAGGGGCCAGGGGAGGGCGGTGGTCTGGCTGCCCGGGCGCGGGGGGGCGCCCGGGCAGCCGGCGGGTCGAATGGTCAGGCGGACAGGGTGTCTTCTCCGGCAGCGGCGGGCGCCATCGCCGGGGCAGGGGGGGCGGTCTCGGGCTCTGCCTCGGCCGGGGGCAGGTTGGCCAGTATCTTGTCCAAGAGGCTGGCCAACAAGGGACCGAAATGGGGATGCCGATCGAGGATGTCGCCGGCCCGCTGCCAGTGGCGGGCCAGGGCGGGCAGGCCGCCGCGGCGATCCTCGTCGCCGGCCGCGGGGGCAGGGGGGGGCTGCGGCCCGGGGGCGGTAGCGGCCGCCAGATCGTCTTGGCGGCTGGGCTCGGCGGCGACACCCCGGTCTTCCGCCGTGGGGGCTGCTGCCGGTGCTGGCCGCCGCTCCCGGATCTCGTCCAGGGCCTTCCGGATGGCATCCCACTGGGCCCGGGCCAGGGCGGTGGCCCGGTCGGCCTCTTCGGCCGCTGTCCGGGCCTCTTCCTCCAGGGCGGCCACCGCCGGGCTCGCCTCGGCCTCCGGCGGCGGCAGGGGTGGTGGGCCGACGCTCTTCAGGGCGCTGGCCATGGTGGCGGTGTGGGTGAAGGTGGCGGAGACCTCGGCCAGGGAGCCCAGCTCGCCGATGGACAGGGAATCCGCCACCGCCTGATCCAGCTCGCCGTCGAAGAACGAGGCGGCGATGCCGCCCAGATCCTCCAGCAGGCGGTCGATGTCCGCGGTCTCCTCCTCGGACAGGGAGCCGGTGATGGAGACCGAATAGCTGGATTCGGCCACCGCCAGGCTGGTGAGCTGCTCGGTGCTGCGGCCGGGGGTGAGGGAGCGGCTGTAGCTCAGGCTGGAGGCGGCGGCATCCCGGCTGCTCAACGTCACCACATCGCCCTCGTCGGTGGTGAGGGTGATCTGGCTGTTGCGCACCTCGGCAAAGCTTTCGGCATAGGCCAGGTGCTGGGGGCGGGACTGGGGCAAAGGCTCGGGCATCAGGGCCCGGGGGGGTGGGCTGCTGTTGGCTTGGACGCGCATGGCTGACCTCATGTCTGGGCAGAGAGCGAGGGAAGGAATGACAACTATAGTCGCTCTATCGACCGGATCAGCGCCTTACTTGAGGGGAAAAAGGCTGGTGGTCCCTCGACGCCACCGGGCCGGGATGAGGGCCAGGGTGGCGGCTTGCTCACGCCGGCGGCTCCGGCGCAGCCCCGCACAGGCGCTTGAGCTCCTCGCCCTCGATGGTCTCCTTTTCCAGCAGAAGCTTGGCGCCTCCTTCCAGGGAGTTCCGCTTCTCCTGGAGAATCCGGGTGGCCACCCGGTACTGCCCGATGATGATCGCCTTGATGGCCTCGTCGATGAGGCGGGCGGTGTGGTCGCTGTACTCCTGGCTGCCGCCCATGGCGGTCTGCAGGAAGGGGCTGCGGCGCTCGGACTCGAAGTAGACCTGGCCGAGGTCGCTGGCCATGCCGTATTCCTTGACCATGCTCCGGGCCAGGTTGGTGGCCTTGGACAGGTCGTTGTGGGCGCCGGTGGAGATGTCGCTGAAGACCAGCTCCTCGGCGGCCCGGCCGCCCAGGGCGACGGCGATCCGGTTCTCCAGCTCGGTCTTGGTGAGAAGAAAGCGGTCCTCGGTGGGCACCTGCAGGGTATAGCCCAGGGCCGCGATGCCCCGGGGGACGATGGAGATCTTCTGCACCGGATCGGTGCCGGGCAGGCACAACGCCACCAGGGCGTGGCCGATCTCGTGGAAGGCGACGATCTCCCGCTCCTTGGCGTTGATGAGCCGGTTCTTCTTCTCCAGGCCGGCCATGAGCCGCTCCACCGCCTCCTGGAACTCCGGCATCCCCACCTCTTCCTTGCCGTGGCGCACCGCCAGGAGCGCCGCCTCGTTGACCAGGTTGGCCAGATCGGCGCCGACAAAGCCCGGGGTCATGTTGGCCAGAAGCTCCAGATCCAGGCCCGGGGCCACCCGCACACCCTTGATGTGTACCCGCAGGATCGCCACCCGGCCCTGGCGGTCCGGCCGGTCCACCAGCACCTGGCGGTCGAAGCGGCCCGGCCGCAGGAGGGCCGGGTCCAGGATCTCCGGCCGGTTGGTGGCGGCCATCAGGATGACGCCGATGGTGGCATCGAAGCCGTCCATCTCCACCAGGAGCTGGTTCAGGGTCTGCTCCCGCTCGTCGTGGCCGCCCATCATGCCCATGCCCCGGGCCTTGCCCAGGGCGTCCAGCTCGTCGATGAAGATGATGCAGGGCGCCTTTTCCTTGGCCTGGGTGAAAAGATCCCGCACCCGGGCCGCGCCCAGGCCCACGAACATCTCCACAAACTCCGAGCCGCTCAGGCTGAAGAACGGCACCTTGCTCTCGCCCGCCACCGCCTTGGCCAGGAGGGTCTTGCCGGTGCCCGGCGGCCCCACCAGGAGGATGCCCTTGGGCAGCTTGCCGCCCAGATGGGTGAAGCGCTGGGGGCTTTTCAAAAACTCGATCACCTCTTCGAGCTCCTGTTTGGCCTCGTCGACGCCGGCCACGTCACTGAAGGTGGTCTTGAGATCCTCGGCCATGGCCACCCGTGCCTTCTTGCCCAGCATGAGGCTCTGCTGCTGGGGGCCGAAGCGGCGCATGATCAGGAGCCACAGCCCGGCAAAGAACAGGATCGGCACGGTCCAGGAGAGCAGATCCCGGACCAGGGTGTTCTCCACCACGCCCTTGAAGGCGACACTGTGGCGCTTGAGCTGCTCGGACAGCTCCGGCTCCACCCGGACCGTGGCGAAGCTCACCTCCTTGGCGCCCTCCGCGGTCAGACGCTGCATCTTGCCGCGGATGAAGTTGGCGAAGACCTCGATCTCCCGCACCCGGCCTTCGTCCAGGGCCTGCAGGAACTCGGAGTAGCTCACCTCCTCCACGGCGGTGTACGAGACCACCAGGCCCCGGATGAGCAGCACCGCCCAGAGGGCGAGAAAGATATAGGTCAGGGAGAACTGGGTCTGCTTGCCGATCTTGGCCATGGGATTTCCTTGAAAGGAGCCCCGGCGCCGTTCAGGCTTCCGGCTCCTGCTCGCTCTGGTACAGGGCCCGCAGCCGGGTCATCATCCGGGCCAGGGGGGGGGAGAGGTCCAGCTGGTAGCGGCTGGCGTACTCGGCGATCATGCGGTGGGTGTTGAAGACCGGAGTGTTGAGGACCAGGTTCATGACGCAGCGGTCGATGTAGCGGCTGCGGCGGGCCGGCTCGTAGAAGTCGGCCAGGATCTCCGGGAAGATGCGGTAGAAGGAGGCGGAGTCCTCGGCGTACTGCAGGGAGCCCTGGTCCTCGCTGAGGCTGGCCGCATCCACCGGCATCTCGGAGCCGAACTTCCAGCCGGTGCGGCCGCGGTGATACCCCTCCACCCACCAGCCGTCCAGGATGCTGATGTTGGGCACACCGTTGACCGCCGCCTTCATGCCGCTGGTGCCGGAGGCCTCCAGGGGCCGCTTGGGGTTGTTGAGCCAGGCATGGACGCCGGCCACCATCAGCTTGGCCAGGGCCATGTCGTAGCCAGGGATGAAGACCAGCTTCAGGAGGCCGCCGGTCTTCTGGTAGAGGTCCTCCTGGGCGGCCAGGATGTGCTTGATGAGGGACTTGCCCGGCTCGTCGGAGGGATGGGCCTTGCCGGCGAAAAGGAAGTTGACCGGCCGGTTGTGCTCCCGAATGATCCGGGCCATGGCCTCCCGGTCCGAGAAGATGAGGTCGGCCCGCTTGTAGGTGGAGAAGCGGCGGGCAAAGCCGATGGTGAAGGCGCCGGGATCCAGGCGGCTGTCCCGGACCGGCAGGTGGGACAGATAGTTGGGGGGGTCGATCCAGGTCTCCTGCATCAGCCGCCGGTGCATGACCAGCATGTTGTTGACGAAATCCACCAGCCGGCCGGTATCCTCGGCCCAGGCCTTCTCCAGGGCGGCCCGGAAGACCTGGTCGTCGATCAGAAGCGGCGTGGCAAAGACCTCCGGATCGTTGCGCCAGTTGGCCAGGGCCGGCGTGGCATCAAAGACCTTGGCCTTGGCCTCGCTGATCCAGGTCAGATGATGGACGCCGTTGGTGACCGCAGTGATCTTGTCCGCGTACTGGGGGAACTGTCTCTTGGTCACCTCCCGGTGCAGCCGGCTGACCGCGTTGGTGGCCCGGTTGACCCGCATGGCCAGGGCGGTGAAGTTGAACAGATCCCGGTTGTCCTCGTCGACGGCCAGAAGCTCCAGGGCCCGGGCGCAGAAGTCATGGCCGATCTCGGCGTAGAGCGTCCGGGAGAAGCGGTCGTGGCCCGCCTTCACCGGCGTGTGGATGGTGTAGACGACGCGCTGGGCCACCTTGGCCGCGGCCTGCAGGATGTCCTGGTCGCCGGCCAGGCGGGGATACTCGGGCCCGAGCCGCTCGGCCAGCTCCTCGGCAATGAGGTGCAGGACCAGGACCACGCCGTGCTGCTCGTTGAGATGGATGGTGCGGGCGGTGAGCCCCAGGGCGTGCATCACCGGCAGCACGCCGGCCCCCAGCATCCGGCGCTGGATGGCCTTGACCCGCTCGGAGCTGGAGTCGTACAGCCGCTCGGCGGCCCGTTGGATCCAGTCCGGCGAGCCCTCACCGGAGTAGTCCAGGAACAGCTCGGGCACGAAGGAGTCGAGCCCGTCGTTGATCTCCAGGTTGAGCCAGACCTGGGGATAGGCCATGACCGTGCGGCCCTGGTGGTCGAGAAACGGCACCTCCACCACCAGGGGCCGATCCGGGGCCTGGGGACTCTTGAGCAGGTAGAGCGACGGCACCTTCTCCGGCTCCCAGGCGGCAGACCAGGCGATCTGCCCCACCTGGGAGTCCACCAGCTGGGTGAAATAGCCCTTGCGGTACATGAGGGAGACGGCCGCCACCGGCAGGCGGCAGTCGGCCGCGCTCTTCAGGGTGTCGCCGGCCAGGATCCCCAGACCGCCGCTGTAGATGGGCAGCTTCAAGGGACCCTGGAGAAAGGGCTGCACCAGGGCAGCCAGCGCCGGGTCGTCGACCCGGTCGACGCCTTGGCGCCGGAGATACTCGCCCACCGGGTTGCAGACATCCCGGTCGGCCCCGATCTCCATGCTCACGTAGACCACGGAGTTGCCGCTGGGCGCGGTGAGGGCCGCCCAGACCCGGTCGTGGGCCTCCTGGGAGATGCCGAAAAAGGTGCCGAAGGGGCTTCTCGCCACCAGGTGCTGGAGAGCGGATGAGGGACTGGGCTGGCTTGCGGTCATGGCAAAGGGCACCTCATGCCCGGGTTGGGGTGGAATCGACGCGGAGGCGCAGTGTGCATCATTATTATAGTGGGGGCTGGCAGGTGTCAAACGCCAGTGGGCGGGCCAAAATCGTCCTTCCCTTTTTCGGGAAGGGTTCTATAATAGGGCACTTGCGACCACGGCCCGGGTATTGTCGGCCAGGAAAGTCCGAGCTGCCGTGGATGGCAGCAGAACCAACCACATCATTAGGAGGGAGGCAAGACCAAGATGAAGGAGACGAGGATCAACATGCTTTCGGCGGCCGCGGTGGGCTTGTGCCTGGTGCTTTTCGCCGGCGGCTGCGCCAAGAAGGAGGTTGCTGCCGACACAGCGACCATGGCGCCGGCGGCGACCCAGCCGAGCCGGGAGGCGAAGATGGAGCAGGGAGAGCCCATCGTCACGCCGCCCCGGACCGCCGCCAGTCAGTTCTCCGAGGGCCGGACTTCGGCCCCCATGCTGCCGGTGTATTTCGACTTCGACAAGTTCAACATCCGGGATGACCAGAAGGAGCGGATGGCCACCAATACCCGCTTCCTGAAGGACAGCCCCAATGTCAAGATCCGGGTCGAGGGCAACTGCGACGAGCGGGGCACCAACGAGTACAACATGGCCCTGGGTGAGCGGCGGGCCAACTCCGCCAAGAAGTACCTGGTGAACATGGGTGTGGCCGCCAACCGCGTCGACACCCTGAGCCTGGGCGAGGAGAGGCCGCTGCTCATGGGTCATGATGAGATGTCCTGGGCCCAGAACCGGCGGGACGACTTCGTCATCGAGCGCTAAGCCGTCCGGCTCGGCGACAGTCTGGTAACGGAGAACCGGGGTGGGGCAGGTCCCCATCCCGGTTTTCGCTTGTAGTGCTTGCCTTGGGAGGTTTGCGGTGATGACCATTTCTGTTCCCCGCTGGCTGATGCTGCTGGCGGTAGCCCTCATTGCAGTCTTGGGAACGGTGGACAAGGCGCCGGCTGCGGACTTGAAGATCGGCACGGTGGACGTGCAGAAGATCCTCGACGAGTCGTCCGCCGGCCAGGAGGCCCACAAGGCCCTGGAGGCGAAGCGGGACAGCCTGCGTGCTTCGCTGGAAACAGAGCAGGGTACCCTGGAAAAGCTCAAGGACGAGATCGAAAAGCAGAAATCGGTCTGGAGCGAGGAGGCCCGGCTGGAAAAGGAGCGCGCCTTCCAGAAGCGACTGGCCGAGTTCAAGATGAAGAACGATGACGCCGCCTTCGAGCTGGAGACCCTGCGGAAGAAGCTGGTGGAGCCGATGTTCACCGAGCTGCGGGCGGATGTGGCCAAGGTGGCCAAGGCGCAAGGATTTCATCTGATCTTCGACATCCGGGGCGGCCTGCTCTTTGCCGATGACTCCTTTGACGTCAGCACCCAGGTGCGCAAGGCCCTGGACGAGCGGATGAAGCAGTCGGGTGGCAGCAAGAAATAGCGACAGTCGGTTGGCAGTCCCCGGCCGGCGGCCGACCGGCCGGGGCTGCGCCGGTGTGCCGGGCGAGGGACCCTGCTGGCGCCCCCTGCTTGCGTCCGGCTCCTTTCTCTATCCGGGCCGGCAGCTCCCCTGGTGGTGGCTTCTCCCCCTGGCGGCCCTCTTCCTCGCGGTTCGGATTCCCCTTCTCGATCACCCCCTGACCTGGGACGAGGCCTGGAACCTGGCGGCCTTGCGCTCGCTGGCCGGCAGCGGCAGCCTGTTCCTCCCCCAGTTCTTCCGCCACCCCCCCCTCTACATGGAGCTGGGCTTCCTGCTCAGCCCCCTTGCGGACGGCTTTGCCGAACGGATGGCGGCCCTGAGTCTGGCTGCCAACCTGGCCGGTCTTCTCCTCCTCGTCCTGCTGGTGGCCCGTTTTCTCGGCCGCCCCCTGGCCTTGGCTGCCGGCCTGGCCTGGATTCTGTTGCCCGCCTCGGTCTTCTTCGACACCTGGATCAAGCGGGATTGCCTGGTCATCCCCCTGGGACTGGCCGCCCTGTGGCTGCTCCTGGACCGCCGGCCAGCCCTGGCCGGGGTCTTCGCCGGCTTCGCCTTCCTGGCCAAGGAGACGGCGATCTTCATCTTCGCCGGTCTGGTGCTCACCCGCCTGGTGGACCGCCGCCGGCCCGGCTGCGCTCTCGATCTGGCCTTGTTGGGCGGCTGTGCCCTGACTGTCTGCGGCTGGTGGTATCTGTTCCTGGCCGAGGGCGGCCACGGCTTCTGGACCTTCTTCCAGGGCACGTCCGAGGAGGCGCGGGGCTTTGCCTTGCCCTGGTGGCAGTACCTGGCCCAGCTGCGCCTCGATCTGGGTTGGCCTGGCCTCTTCCTCCTGGGGCTGGGTCTTACGGCCCTGGCCTGGCGGCCTTGGCCGGGCCGCCGCCGGCTGCTGCCTATCCTCATGCTGCTGCCCGGGTACACGGTCCTGAGTCTGTCCGCGGGTAAGCCGCCCTGGCTGGTCATGGTGCTTGTGCCCTGGCTGGCGGTGCTGGCCGGTGCCGGTGGCCTGACCCTGGCGAGCACGCTCTCCCGTCTCCTGCCCGGGCGGATGCCCCCGCGCCAAGTCCTGGCGCCGCTTCTGGTGGCCGTGGCCCTGGGTCCGCCCCTGCTGGGCTTCCAGTACGACCGGCAGCTCCGGGCCCTGTCCCCCGGCCAGTGGGCCCTCACCGAGGCCGGCTACGCCATGGCCGGTGCCATCAACACCGAGGTCAAGGACGGCGAGACGCTTCTCCTCATGCCCATGACCTTCCGCTCCGGTGCCGACCTCCTCGACCCCATCCTCTTCTGGCGCCTCCAGGTGCGCCCCCGGATCATCCAAGGCCAGGGCATCAACACCGAGGAGGAGCTTCTGTCCGTCCTCCGCCGCAACCAGGTCCACTGGCTGCTCCTGGCCCCGAAGCCGGGCTCGCCCCAGGAGGCGATGCTGCGTGCCCTTCTGGCCCGGGTCGGCCCCCAGGGCCGGGTCTTCTCCCGGGGAGTGCTGCTGCGGGTGACCGACCTCTGGCAGGAGGAGGCGCCGGAGACGGCAGGCCCTGGCCAGGGGGGCGCGAGCGGCGAGTGAGCAGTGGGCCGCGGCGCCCACCTGTTGGACCCGCCGTTTCTGTTCTTCCGCGATAACCCTGCGTGGCTTGAGCGGCTGCCTGGCCTCAGCCTGAAATGCCGCCCTGCGGCCGGCCACGGCCTGCTGCCAGTTCGGCTGGCAGGGCAAGGGTGGGAGGCGGCAGCGGCCAGCGGCCGCCATTGCCCGAACCATGGCCGTGGCGATCCCACAGCCAGAGACCAGCATTTTCCGGGTAGTCCTGCCGGGTTGAATTGGGCCGCCCAGCCGTGTTTGTCCTTGACACCCGCTTCGCGGCCTTTCTAAGGTGGCTGGAGACAGAAACCGACACTGCCTGTGGAGGGCCATGCCCCAATATTTTGCTCACTCGACCGAAGATCCCGCGCGAGCCGGCTGGCAGCCGCTGGCTTGGCACCTCCAAGAGGTGTCCCGCCGGGCGGGTGTCTTCTCTGACCGCTTCGGTGCCGAGGCCTGGGGCAACGCCTGCGGACTTCTCCACGACCTTGGCAAGTATTCCCAGGAGTTTCAGGACCGGCTGCAAGGCGGCAAGCGGGTCGACCATGCCACAGCCGGCGCCAGGCAGGCGGTGGAGATCTTTGGCCCGGCCTTGGGGATGCTGGTGGCCTATGCGGTGGCAGGCCACCACTCGGGATTGCCGGACGGCGGTGTCGGGGGCGGGATGTCCCGCAAGACCCTCCACGGCCGGCTGGAACAGGGCGACATCCCCGCGATTCGCGACTTCGAGTCCCTGCTCGAAGCCTTGCCCTGTCGCCTCTCTTCCCCGCCCGTCCCCCGGCAAGGCTTCTCTGTTGCCTTCTTTGTCCGGATGCTGTTCTCCTGCCTCGTGGACGCGGATTTTCTCGACACCGAGGCATGGCTCGCCCCAACCAAGTCGAAGTACCGGCAGGGCTATCCGACGGTAAGGGAGCTGCTGGCGCCCCTGGACCGTCACCTCGACGGGATCTGTCGCTCCGATACCCCGGTCAATGAGCGCCGGGCCGAGATCCTCGCCAACTGCCGGGTCGCCGCGGCGCTCAAGCCCGGCCTGTTTTCCCTCACCGTTCCCACCGGCGGGGGAAAGACCCTGTCCTCCCTTGCCTTCGCCCTGCGACACGCTGTGCTTCATGGGCTCGACCGCGTTGTCTACGCCATCCCCTATACCAGCATCATTGAGCAGAACGTCGCTGTGTTCCGGCAGGCTCTTGGCGAGCTCGGCTCCGCCGCGGTTCTCGAGCACCACAGCAGCTACCGGCCAGCGGTGGAGGACGACGACGCCGAAGACGGCCTGGCGCTCCGCGCACGGCTGGCCGCCGAGAACTGGGACGCGCCGATCGTGGTGACCACCAACGTCCAGCTCTTTGAATCCCTGTTCGCGGCTCGCAGCTCGCGGTGCCGCAAGCTCCACAACCTGGCCCGCAGCGTCGTCATCCTCGACGAGGCCCAGATGCTGCCGGCCTCACTGCTGCAGCCCTGCCTCGCCGCGCTCCGGGATCTGGTCGCGAGCTACGGCACGACCGTGGTCCTTTGCACCGCAACCCAGCCCGCCTTGCATCAGGCGGACTACTTGCCCAGAGGGTTTTCCGACGAGGAGATCCGGGAGATTATCCCCGACCACGCATCCCTGTACGAGGCCTTCCGCCGCGTGTCGGTCACGTACGTCGGCGCGATGTCGGACAACGAGGTGGCTGGTGAGGTGCTTTCCCGCTCCCAGGTGCTGTGCATTGTCAACACCCGGGCGCATGCGCGAAAGCTTTACGAGGCCCTGGGGCCAGGCGAGGGCCATTTCCATCTGAGCGCCCTTCTTTGCCCGGCGCACCGGGCCAAGAAGCTGGCCTGGATTCGCGACCGGTTGGCGCGCGGCAAGACCTGCCGGGTCGTCTCGACCCAGCTCATCGAGGCTGGTGTGGACGTGGATTTTCCGTATGTCCTTCGCGCTGCCTGCGGTATCGACTCCGTTGCCCAGGCGGCCGGCCGCTGCAACCGGGAGGGGAGGCTGCCCGGAGGTGGCGAGGTGACGGTCTTTGATCCTGAATGCGGGCTGCCGGCCGGGCACTTCCGGCGCACGGCTGATGTAGGTGCCATGACAGCGCGGGCCTTTCCGGATCTTCTCTCACCGGAAGCCATCCGCCACTATTTCACCCAGCTCTACTCCTTCGAGGGAGCGGACGGACTCGATCAGAAACAGATCCTCCCGCGCCTGGAAGAGAGCGCGGGTACGCTGTCCTTCCCCTTTCGCGAGATCGCCGAGGAATTTCGACTCATCGAGCACGAGATGGAGTCCCTCATCATCCCCTGGCGCGAGGGGGCGGAGAGTGACGTTTGGGACCTGGTCCAGGAGCTTCGCTACACTGATTTCCCGGCGGCCACGGCCCGCAAGCTCCAGCCGTATACGATCCAGGTGTACCGCCGGACGATGGGGAACCTCATGGCTGCGGGCGTGGTGGAGACCGTGGCCGATCGTTTTCACATCCTGATCAACGACTCTCTGTACCGGGATGACCTCGGACTGTGTCCCGAGGACCCGATGTTCCGGGAGCAGGAGAACAACATCTTCTGACGCCGGCAGACGGCGAGAAAGGAGGTGCCGATGGCCTACGGTGTGAAGGTCAAGGTTTGGGGAGAGTACGCCTGCTTCACCAGGCCGGAGATGAAGGTGGAGCGGGTGAGCTACGATGTGATGACCCCTTCGGCGGCCCGGGGCATCCTGGAGGCCATCCACTGGAAGCCGGCGATCCGCTGGGTGGTGGAGCGGATTCACGTCTTGAATCCCATCCGGTTCGACACCGTACGCCGTAACGAGCTGGAGTCCAAGATCCCGGCGGGCAATGTGAGAAAGGCGATGCGGGGGGGGGCGGCGCCGCTGCGGGTTCTGATCGAGGATGACCGCCAGCAGCGGGCCTCCCTGTTACTGCGGAACGTGGCCTACCTGATCGAGGCCCGCTTCGAGCTGACCAGCAAGGCCGGGGCCGAGGACAACGCGGGCAAGCACCTCGACATCTTCAACCGCCGGGTGGCCAAGGGGCAGTGCTTCAACCAGCCCTATCTCGGCTGCCGCGAATTCTCCGCCTTCTTCGCCCCGGCTGCGGAACCGCTTCCAGCTTCCGTGCACCGGGGAGAAAAGGACCTCGGCTGGATGCTCCATGACATCGACTTCGCGGCCGGTATGGAGCCTCGGTTCTTCCGGGCCACGATGGTGGACGGCATCATCACAGTTCCTGAGCTCTTCGCTGCGGAGGTGAAGACATGATCCTCCAGGCGCTGAACGAATACTACGAGCGGAAGGCCGCCGAGCCGGGCTCCGGGATCCCGCCCTATGGCTACGGGGAGCAGAAGATTTCGTTTTGCCTGGTGCTGTCACCGGCAGGGGAGCTGGTCCAGGTCGTTGACTTGCGGGAAGGCCAGGGAAAGAAGGCGACACCCAAACTTTTCGTGGCCCCGATGCTGCCATCCAAGAGGACCAGTGGCATAGAAGCCAATTTCTCCTGGGACAACACAGGGTACGTCCTTGGTGCCGACGGCAAAGGAAGACCGGAGAAGACAAGACAGGCTCACGAGGCGTTCAGGAAGCTGGTGCACAAGGTAGCCAAGCAGTCCAGAGATGCAGGCCTGCAGGCCTTGCAGGCCTTCTTGGCTTCTTGGGTACCCGAACGTTTCTCGGTCCTGCAGGGTTCGGACGAGATCCTGGATGCCAATGTCGTCTTTCGGCTACGTTCCGATTCGTGTTTCTTGCACGACAGGCCAGAAGTTCGGCAGCTGTGGGCCCAGGAGTATCGAAACCTTGCCGGGATAAGGAATGGCCTTTGTCTGGTTACCGGTGTAAAGAGCCTTCTCGCCAAGCTGCACCCTGACATTTCGGGGGTGGCTGGTGCCCACACCAGTGGCGCTCCCCTTGTATCGTTCAACTGCAAAGCTTTCGAGTCGTATGGGAAGGAGCAAAGCCACAACGCTCCGGTGGGCGAGCGGGCGGCCTTCCGCTATGCAACTGCACTCAACTTCCTTGCCCGGAAGGGCAGCCGCCAGAGGATTCGTCTGGGCGACGCGACCACCGTCTTCTGGGCCGAACGTGCCACGCCAGCCGAGGACTTGCTTGCCGCACTCTTCGACCCTCCTTCGGAGGACGCTGGTGATGCCGGCACGCAAGGCCCCTCGGAAGACCGCGCCACCACGGCATTGATCCGTGAAATCCTTTCCGCCGCCAAGGCCGGCCGGCCTGTCAGGGATGTGGCGCCAGCCCTTGACCCCGACGTCCGCTTCTACATCCTCGGCATCTCGCCGAACAACGCCCGCCTGGCGGTGCGATTCTGGAGCATTTCCACCTTTGGCGAGCTTCTGGAGCGTGTGGGAGATCATTTCCGAGGCCTGGAGATCGAGCGGCAGTCCGACACTGAGCCAGAGTACCTATCCCTTTCTCGTCTTGTGCTTGAGACAGCGTACGTTCGAAAGAAGGGGACGAAGATTGAACGTGACGCGGAGGATGTCCCACCGCTCCTGGCGGGAGCACTCACCCGATCCATTCTCACCGGCGCGCCCTACCCGCGGAGCTTCTTCACGGCCATCCTCGGCCGTATCCGAGCCGATCGTATCGTCAATTACACCCGCGCAGCGATCCTCAAGGCGTATCTCACCCGCAACCACGACAAGGAGGTACCCATGTCTCTCGATCCCGAGCGAAGGGACCCGGCGTATCGGCTGGGCAGACTGTTCGCCCTGTTGGAGAAGGCGCAGAAGGATGCGACGAATCCGACGGCCACCATCCGCGACCGGTACTTCGCATCCGCCTCAGCCACACCGGCCACCGTCTTCCCCCAGCTCCTCCGGCTGGGTCAGCATCATATCAGCAAGGGCGAGTACGGCGGCTACACCGACAAGCTCATCGCCGACGTTGTGGACGGCATCGACGAGCTGCCCAAGCACCTGTCGCTGGAAGACCAGGGGCTGTTCACCCTTGGCTACTACCATCAGCGCAATGCCCTCTTCCGCAAGACCGAGAAGGAGTGAGCCATGAGCCAGCCCATCGAGAACCGCTACGAGCTCGTCTATCTGTTCGATGTGGAGAACGGGAATCCCAATGGCGATCCAGACGCCGGCAACATGCCGCGTCTCGACCCGGAGACCAGCCATGGCCTTATCACCGACGTCTGCCTCAAACGCAAGATCCGGAACTTCGTGGAGATTGCCAAGGCCAACGAGCCGCGCTTCAACATTTACGTTCAGGAGAGGGCGATTCTGAACCAGCGCCATGCCATGGCTTATCAGGCATGTGACCTGAAGCCGGAGTCCAAGAAGCTTCCCAAGAACGAGGCGGATGCCCTGCGTCTCACCCAATGGATGTGCGGTAACTTTTTCGACATCAGGGCCTTCGGGGCGGTGATGACGACGGAGGTCAACTGCGGCCAAGTACGTGGGCCGGTTCAGCTCAACTTTGCCCGTAGCCTAGACCCGATCGTCCCCATGGAGATCAGCATCACCAGGATGGCGGTGACCAAGGAAAGCGATTTCGAGAAGAAGGATCGGGAAATGGGACGCAAGCACATCGTCCCCTACGCCCTCTATCGGGCTGAAGGCTTTGTGTCGGCGCATCTTGCCGCCAAGACGGGCTTTTCCGAGGAAGACCTCGATCTCCTCTGGCAGGCCTTGACGGTCATGTTCGACCACGACCGGTCCGCGGCACGAGGGAAGATGACCGCCCGCAACCTGTTCGTCTTCAAGCACCAGACTGCCCTCGGCAATGCCCCGGCGCAGAGGCTCTTTGACCTCGTCAAGGTGGCACGGACCGGCCACACGGAGGCTCCTCCCCGAAGTTACAGCGACTACTCGGTCACGATGAACAAAGCCGCCCTGCCGACTGGGGTGGAGCTCAAGGTCGAGCTGTGACCCTCGGCAACCACCAATGGCGCAAGAGGAAGCTGGCCGTCTGATCGACGACCCCGTCAGGCGCTACATCCAGACCCTGCGAAAGCATGACATCGCCGTCTGGCGACTATACCTGTTCGGCTCCCATGCCAGAGGATCGGCAACTGCGGACAGCGATATCGATCTGGCCGTCTTCTGGGATCGGGACGAAATCGACGGCTTCGACGAGGACGTGCAGCTCATGCGCCTCACCCGAGACGTGGATCTGCGCATCGAGCCGCATTCTTTCTCCCGCAAGGATTTCGAGGACCCAAGCCCTTTTGTCTTGGAGATCATCCGCACGGGCGAACGGCTCCTGTAGACTTGAACGTTCGGGACCTCTCGGTGGCCCGCGGTCAAGATTGCTCTGGGACTGTTGCCAACTGCCGCCAGAGCCGTGCGCATCGTCTGAGGGCCAGGGAGGGTGTCCATCGATGTATGACGAATCCGATCTCGTCCCCCCTGTCGGCCCTGTAGCACTGGCTGTACTGCCCACGCCAGTGTGCCCTCATCCATGTGGAGCCGCCCCTGCGCATGGCGACTTGTTCGCGAAGAGGGCACGCCGGCAGGAGTTGAGATCACCGCCTGGATGGTGTCATGATTGTCGAACATGCTCGGGACGGTCTTCTTTCGGACGAGTTGGCTCGTCTGTTCCGCGAGACCCAGGCGCCTGCCGGCCGCCCGCGAGGTCAGCGAGGAGGAGATCGCGGATGAGATCTCTGGCTTCAGAGGGAAGGACGATAGCAATGGGAGGCTAGTCATGCAGGCCATACGGCAGATTTACGAAAAAGCACCGCCCACGATTCCAATCCCTGAGTCGATCCAGCACCGCCGCGTGGAGGTCATTTTGCTGGTGTCGGAGGAAGAGCCAGGCCAGCCCCCACAGGGCCTCAAGGCCCAACTGGCCAGCATGCCTGACGTGGGAGATGACGCGGATTTCTCGCGGCCACGGGATTTCGGCAGGGGGGATGAGCCGTGGGCTACCTGATCGACACCAATGTGCTCGCCGAGCTTCGCAAGCGGGAACGGTGCAATCCAGGGTGCGGGACTGGTTTTCGCGAGTTGAAGAGGCCAGCCTCCATGTTTCCGTCCTTGTCCTTGGGGAGATTCGGCGAGGTGCGGAGCTGCTGCGTCGTCGGGACCCGGTTTCGGCTGCCCTCCTCGAAACATGGCTCCTCGGCTTGAAGGTCACGCTCGCCGATCGACTCTTGCCGATCACCGAAGAAATCGCTGATCGGTGGGGCCGCCTGGGGGTGCCCGACCCAGTCCCCGTGACCGACGGCCTGCTGGCGGCTACTGCCCTGGTGCACGATTTGACCCTGGTCACCCGCAACGTCCATGATGTGGAACGAACCGGCGCGCGCCTCCTCAATCCGTTTTCGTGATCCGAGGCTGCGTGGGGAATAGGCTCGCGGCCGACCTGATGATCAGGGTGTCCATGTGATGTATGACGAATCCGATCTCGTCCCCCTGTCGGCTCTGCAGCACTGGCTGTACTGCCCACGCCAGTGTGCCCTCATCCATCTGGAACAGATCTGGGAGGAGAACCGGTTCACGGCGGAGGGGCGGATCCTCCACGACCGGGTGGACGAGGGGGGCGCGGAGAGCCGGCGGGACGTCAAGCGGGTCTTCGCCCTGCCAATCCGCTCGCTGCGGCTGGGGCTGTCTGGCAAGGCCGATGTGGTGGAATTTCATCGACAGGCTGGCGGCATCTGGCAGCCGTACCCGGTGGAGCACAAGCGGGGGCGCCGGAAGGCGGAGGACTGGGACCGGGTGCAGCTGTGCGCCCAGGCCCTGTGTCTGGAGGAGATGCTCGGCATCGCGGTGCCGGAGGGGGCGCTGTTCTATGGCAAGGAGCAGCGCCGGGAGAAGGTGGCCATTGGCGACACCTTGCGCCAGGAAACCGAAGGGGTGGCCGCGGCGGTCCACCAGATGCTCGCGGCAGGCCGGACGCCGTCACCTGAGTATGGATCGAAGTGCGAGAGCTGTTCCCTCCGGCCGTCATGCCTGCCCAGGGTTGCCGGACGAAGTCGCAAGGTCGACAGCTATCTGGCGTGTGCATTGAGTGCCGCGGAGGAGTAGCCGTTCACCGGGTCGGGGGGGCGATGAACGGTTCGGCAGAGGATATGGCAGCGGAAGAGAAAGGAGGTGGATCATGTTGACAGCCGTTCGTGGCAGCTACCGCAATGGCATTGTGGAGCTCATCACCCGTGATCCGGTCATCCGTCAATGCTCGTCGGTGTCAGTGGTGCGGGAAGCCACGCCGTAACGCCTCGTCCCAGGGGGAAGACGGTTGAAGAAGCATCTCAACACCCTGTTCATCACCACCCAGGGGAGCTACCTGGCCAAGGACGGCGAGTGTGTCCTGATCCGGGTGGAGCGGGAAGACAAGGCGCGGATCCCCATCCACACCCTGGGGGGTATCGTCGGCTTCGGCCAGGTGTCCTTGAGCCCGCAGCTCATGGCCCATTGCGCCGAGAACGGCGTGGCGGTGTCGTTCCTCACCGAGCAGGGTCGGTTTCTGGCTCGGGTGCAGGGGCCGGTGTCGGGCAACGTGCTCCTGCGGCGGGAGCAGTACCGGTGGGCCGATTCGCCCGACAGGAGCGCCGCCATGGCCCGGTTCGTCCTCACCGGCAAGATCGCCAACTCTCGGAGCGTCCTCCAACGGGCCGCCCGGGATCACGGCCACGATGGCCGGGAGGACCGCTTGCGCTTTGCCGCCAAGCGGTTGTCCGACTGCCTGGTCCGGCTCGGACAGCCTGATCTGGATCTGAACGGGCTTCGTGGCATCGAAGGGGAGGCCGGGGCGATCTACTTCGACGTCTTCGCCGATCTCATCACCTCGGACGATGCCGCCTTCCGCTTCCAGGGGCGCAACCGGCGGCCACCGCTGGACCCGGTTAACTGCCTGCTGTCCTTCATCTACACCCTTCTGGTCCACGATATCCGGGGGGCGCTGGAGTGTACGGGCCTTGACCCGGCCGTAGGCTTCTTGCATCGGGACCGGCCAGGGCGGCCCAGTCTCGCCCTGGACCTTCTGGAGGAGTTCCGGCCGGTCTTCGCGGATCGGCTGGCCGCCTCCCTCATCAACCTGGGTCAGGTGCGTCCCCGGGGCTTCCAGCGGCTCGAGTCCGGGGCGGTGCTCATGGCGGATGACACGAGAAAGGAGGTGATCGTCGCCTACCAGAAAAGGAAGCAGGAGGTGGTCGAGCATCCGTTTCTGAACGAGAAGATGCCGGTGGGACTCCTGTGGCACACCCAGGCACTCCTGCTGGCGCGGCACATCCGGGGCGATCTCGACGGCTATCCGCCGTATATCCGGAAGTGAGCCGATCCCATGTTCGTCCTGGTGAGCTACGACGTGAGCACAGAGGATCGGGCCGGGGCCAAGCGGCTGCGCCGGATTGCCAAGATGTGCCAGAACTACGGCCAGCGCGTCCAGTACTCGGTCTTCGAGTGCCTGGTGGACCCGGCGCAGTGGACGCTTCTGCGGAACAAGCTCCTTGCCGCCATGGATCCGGAGAAGGACAGCCTGCGCTTCTATTTCCTCGGCTCCAACTGGCGCCACCGGGTGGAGCACGTCGGCGCCAAGCCTGCCCTGGACCAGGAAGGCCCCCTCGTCTTCTAGGAGTCTGTCGGATTTGAGCCAAAACCGGCCACATCGATACCATATACGGTATATGCGATCATGGCGACTACTCTACATCGTATGCTGGGCACTGAAAAAGGCCTAAGTCCGACAGACTCCTAGCGCGAACCCGAAGCGGACACGGATTCGCCGGCAGGTTCGCACCTCAGGCAATACGTTGATTTCAAAGAAGATTTTTCAGGTGCCGCCGCCGGATGCGGCTCGGCTCCTAGGCCAAAGCGCCGGATCGCGCGGTCCGGCGAAAAAATGGCGTAGCCAAAAGCAGTTACAGCAGAACAGTCGCCCCCCGCGCGGGGGGCGTGGATTGAAACATGATCAAAATTTCCGGTCATACAGATTGGGGGTGTCGCCCCCCGC